>NZ_JBEZIQ010000006.1:0-262003 GCF_040651155.1 Kitasatospora sp. NPDC048545 | reverse complement strand
GGCTCCCAGTAGACGACTGGGTTGATAGGCCGGATATGGAAGCCCTGTAAGGGGTGGAGTTGACCGGTACTAATAGGCCGAGGGCTTGTCCTCAGTTGCTCGCGTCCACTGTGTTGTTCTGAAACAACGACCCGCCCGAATTCGGGTGTGCGGTTGACAGTTTCATAGTGTTTCGGTGGTCATAGCGTGAGGGAAACGCCCGGTTACATTCCGAACCCGGAAGCTAAGCCTCACAGCGCCGATGGTACTGCAGGGGGGACCCTGTGGGAGAGTAGGACGCCGCCGAACAATCTTTGTGAAGAACCCCCATCCGGATTCCGGATGGGGGTTCTTCGCGTTTCCCGGGCACGTGTTTCCGGGGCGAACGCCGGAGCCCATCGGAGCCGGTCGATGCGCACGGGCGCCGGTGGGGGTCCTGGCGGCTCCGGCGGGAGGAGCTGCGGGGGAGGATCCCGAAAATCTTGGTCGACCGTGTCGAGAACCCGTGGCCGGCTTCGTCCCCGGGGTGAACGCGGCCACAATGGGTGGCACCAGCACGAGGGAGAAGCACGATGGCCAAGTACCTGATGCTCAAGCACTACCGGGGTGCCCCGGACGCGGTCAACTGCGTGCCGATGGACCAGTGGACGCCGGAGGAGATCTCCGCGCACATCCGGTACATGCAGGACTTCGCGGCCCGGCTGGAGAAGACCGGTGAGTTCGTCGACGGTCAGGCGCTCGCACCCGAGGGCACCTGGGTGCGGTACGACGGCGAGGGCCGTCCGCCGGTTACCGACGGTCCGTTCGCGGAGACCAAGGACCTGATCGCCGGCTGGATGGTGATCGACGTGGACAGCTACGAGCGGGCCCTGGAGCTGGCCGGGGAGCTGTCGGCCGCGCCGGGGGCCGGTGGGAAGCCGATCCACGAGTGGCTGGAGCTGCGTCCGTTCCTGGCCGCGCCGCCCACCATCACGGAGTGACCTTGCCGATGGACGAGGCCCTGCTCCGGAGCCTCACGCCGAGCGTGCTTGGGATCCTCGTCCGCCGCGGAGCGGATTTCGCGGCGGCCGAGGACGCCGTCCAGGAGGCGTTGGTCGAGGCGGTGCGCGTCTGGCCGGCCGGTCCGCCCCGGGATCCCAAGGGCTGGCTGGTCACGGTCGCCTGGCGGAAGTTCCTCGACGCGGCCCGGTCGGACACCGCCCGCCGCCGGCGGGAGGACCTGGTCGACCAGGAGCCGGGTCCGGGGCCGGCGGCCGAGGTGGACGACACGCTCCAGCTCTACTTCCTGTGCGCCCACCCGTCGTTGACGCCGTCGTCCGCGGTCGCGCTCACCCTGCGGGCGGTGGGCGGTCTGACCACCCGCCAGATCGCCCGGGCCTACCTGGTGCCCGAGGCGACCATGGCCCAGCGCATCAGCCGGGCCAAGCGCACCGTGTCCGGCGTGCGGTTCGATCAACCCGGCGATCTCTCCACGGTGTTGCGCGTCCTCTACCTGGTGTTCAACGAGGGCTACTCCGGGGACGTCGACCTCGCCGCCGAGGCCATCCGGCTCACCAGACGGCTGGCGGCTGCGAGCGACCATCCCGAGGTGGCGGGGCTGTTGGCCCTGATGCTGCTTCACCACGCCCGGCGGGCCGGCCGGACCGGGCCCGACGGCAGCCTGGTCCCGCTGGCCGAGCAGGACCGCGGCCGGTGGGACACCGGGTTGATCGCCGAGGGGGTCGGGATCCTCCGGACTGCGCTGGCCCGTGACCGGCTGGGCGAGTTCCAGGCACAGGCCGCCGTCGCGGCGTTGCATGCCGACGCCCCCACCGCCACTGAGACGGACTGGGTGCAGATCGTCGAGTGGTACGACGAGTTGGTGCGGCTGACGGACAGTCCGGTCGTGCGGTTGAACCGCGCGGTGGCGGTCGGTGAGGCGGACGGGCCGCGGGCCGGGCTGGCGGCGCTCGCGGAGCTTGACGACGCACTGCCCCGGTACACGGCGGTAGCGGCGTACCTCCACGAGCGCGACGGGGACCCGGGGACGGCGGCACGCCTGTACGCCGAGGCGGCGCACAAGGCGCCGAACCTGGCCGAGCGCGAGCATCTGACCCGTCAGGCGGCCCGGCTCAACGCGGGTCCGAACGCCGCCCGGCCCCGCTGAGGGGACCCGAGGGGTCCCGAGGGGCCGGCCGGGGCGGAGTCAGAGCCGGCCCGCGGCCTTCAGCGCCAGGTAGGTGTCGGCCAGGGCCGGGGCGATCTGCGCGGGCGGGGCGTCGAGCACGGTGACGCCGTGGCGGGTGAGGTGTTCGGCGGTGGCGCGGCGGTCGGCGCGGGTCTGCTCGGCGGCCGCGGCGCCGTAGACGGCCTCGACGGTGCCGCGGCCGGCGGCGAGGACGTCCAGCCGCGGGTCGGCGACGGAGGCGAGGACGACCTCGTGGCGCTTGGTGAGCAGCGGCAGCAGAGGGCGCAGGCCGTCCTCGACCGGGGCCGCGTCGAGGCCGGTGAGCAGGACGATCAGTGAGCGCTGCGGTGCCATCTTGAGGGCGGTGGAGACCAGCGAGCGCATGTCGGTCTCGTGCAGCGCGGGCTCCAGGTCGGCCATCGCGTTGGTGAAGGCGGGCAGTACCTCGTGGGCGGAGCAGCCGGCCACGGCGGCGCGCTTGTGGAGGTCGTGGGCGAGCAGGTCGACGCGGTCGCCGGCGCGGGTGGCGAGGGCGCTCAGCAGCAGGGCGGCGTCGAGGGCGGCGTCCAGACGGGGGGCGTCGCCGACGCGGCCGGCCGAGGTGCGGCCGGTGTCGAGGACGACGAGGATGTGCCGGTCGCGTTCGGGGCGCCAGGTGCGGACGGCGACGGTGGTGCGGCGGGCGCTGGCGCGCCAGTCGATGGAGCGGACGTCGTCGCCGGGCAGGTACTCGCGCAGGGAGTCGAACTCGGTGCCCTGGCCGCGGGTCAACACCGAGGTGCGGCCGTCGAGTTCGCGCAGGCGGGCGAGCCGGGAGGGCAGGTGCTTGCGGCTGGCGAACGGGGGCAGCGCGCGGACCGTCCACGGGACGAGGTGCGAGCCCTGGCGGGCGGCGAGGCCGAGCGGGCCGAACGAGCGGACCGTGACCCGGTGGGCGTGGTGGTCACCGCGGCGGGTCGGGTCGAGCAGGGTGACGGCCCGGCGCCGTTCGCCGCCGGGCACGGTCAGGGTGTGCCGGGAGGCGGTCTCGGCGGTGCCGGGCCGCCAGGCGGACGGGGCCCAGGCGTCGCGGACCAGGGCCCGGAGGGGGCGCCCGGACGGATTGGTGACGGTCAGTTCGACCGAGGCGGGTTCGCCGAGCCGGACGGTGGTGTCGCCGCCCCGGCCGAACCGCAGGTCGCGGACGGGGGCGGCGAGCACCAGGTCGGCCACGACGGCGAGCAGGACCGTGCCGGTGACCAGCCAGATCCCGGTCGCCGACGGCAGCAGCAGGCCCACGACGAGCGCGCCGAGCGCGGCGAGCAGGGCGGTTCGCCCGGTGAGGGCCATGCGGTGCGCTCCTTCGGTGACCCGTCGTCCGGACGCCCGTGACGGGAACGGGCGGCGGGCGGCGGGCGATGGATCGGGAGGGTCGGGCTGATCGGGTGGATCAGCGGGGTGCGGGCGTCTGGGCGAGGACGGCCTGGATGACGGAGTCGGCGGTGACGCCCTCCATCTCGGCCTCGGCGCGCAGCGCGACCCGGTGCCGCAGGGTGGGCAGGGCGAGCGCCTTCACGTCGTCGGGGGTGACGTAGTCGCGGCCGGCCAGCCAGGCCCAGGCACGGGAGGCGGCGAGCAGGGCGGTGGCGCCGCGCGGGGAGACGCCGATGGACAGCGACGGGGACTGCCGGGTGGCGCGGCAGAGGTCGACGATGTAGGCGAGGACCCCGGGGGAGACGGTCAGCTTGGCGATCTGCTCACGGGCGGCGGCGAGGTGCTCGGGCCCGGCGACCGGGCGGACGCCGGCCGCGGCGAGGTCGCGGGGGTCGAAGCCGGCGGCGTGCCGGGAGAGGACCTGGAACTCCTGGTCGCGGTCGGGCAGCGGCAGGATCAGCTTGAGCAGGAAGCGGTCCAGCTGGGCCTCGGGCAGCGGGTAGGTGCCCTCGTACTCGACCGGGTTCTGGGTCGCGGCGACCATGAACGGCACGGGCAGCGCGCGCGGCTCGCCGTCGACCGTGACCTGGCGCTCCTCCATGGCCTCCAGCAGGGCGGCCTGGGTCTTCGGCGGGGTGCGGTTGATCTCGTCGGCGAGCAGCAGGTTGGTGAAGACCGGACCGGGCTGGAAGGAGAACTCGGAGGTGCGGGCGTCGTAGACGAGCGAGCCGGTGACGTCGCCCGGCATCAGGTCGGGGGTGAACTGGATGCGCTTGGTCTCAAGGCTGAGCGCGGTGGAGAGGGTGCGGATCAGCAGGGTCTTGGCGACGCCGGGGACGCCCTCCAGCAGGACGTGGCCGCCGCACAGGAGTGCGACCACCAGGCCGGTGACGGCGGCATCCTGACCGACCACGGCCTTGCCGATCTCGGCGCGAAGGGCGGTCAGCGCGGCCCGCGGGTCGGTGCTGCCGGGGGTGGCGGTCGCCGGGCCGGGGACGGCGCGGAGCTGGGCGGTTGCCTGGTCGGTCACGGGTTCCGAACCTGCCTTTCGAGGGCGTCGAGGTCGTCGGCGAGCCGCAGCAGTGCGGCGTCGTCGGTCGGGGGCGGGCCGAACAGCAGGGCCCGGACGTCCCCGGCGGGCCGGCCGGGGAGCCGGTCGGCCACGGCCGCGCAGAGTGCGTCGGTGTCGGGTGCGCCGGCTCGGAGCGGGACGCCCAGGGCCGGGGCGAGGCGGTGGGCGGTCGCGCCGCGCAGGCCCTCGGCGGCGTGGCCGCGGGCCCTGGCCCGCCGGTAGAGGCGGGCGCGACCCTCGGTGGTCTCGGAGGCGCGGACCACCACGGGCAGGGCCTCGCTGACCACCGGGCCGAGCCGGCGGCCGCGCCAGAGGGCGGCGAGCACGGCGGCGACCACGAGTTGGTAGTAGGCCCAGTGCCAGCCGCTCGGGATGAAGTCCTCAAGGGTCTTGTGGCCGGCGCCCTCGGCGAGCGGGGCGGTGTAGTCCGGGAGGTGCCAGGTGAGGTGCGGCTGCGAGCCGAGCAGGCCGAGGGCGAGGGACGCGTCGCCGTCGGTGGCGAGCTTCTCGTTCTGCAGGAACGCGCCGCTGCCGAGCACGATGACGTCGCCGGCGCCGGCCGGGGTGCTGACCAGCGGGTAGCCGTGGCCGCGCGGGTAGCAGCCCTGGCCTCGGCTGCCGCTGGTGTAGAGCATGCCGCCCAGGTGGGCGCTGCCGGCCCGGGTGGCCTCGACGAGCGGGCAGTCCGCGGTGGTGCTGCGGACGGAGGCGTAGCCGCCGCCGTCCTCGGACGGCCGGATGCCGGGGGCGAGCACGGTGAGTGCGGTCGGGCCCGGGGCGATCAGGACCAGCCTCCGGTGTCCGGCGGCCGCGACGGCGCGCAGCTGGGCGGGGTCGAGCAGGTCCGGTTCGGGCAGCACGAGCGTGTCGGGGCCGGCCGGGCTGCCGGTCGGGTCGGTGGTGAACTCGGCCTTGAGGCCCTGCTGTTCGAGCAGCGTGACGACGGCGTGGGCGCCGTCGGCGTCGTACGAGCGGGGGTCGAGCGGCGGGTAGCGGTGGTCCTGGCCGAGGGAGGTCACGGCGACGGCGCCGATCAGCAGGGCGGCGAGGAAGGCCAGGTACCAGCGGGCCCGGCGCCACAGGCCGCGGGCCGTGGGGGCGAGGCTGGTGGGGGCGGCGCCGGCCGGCGCCTCGGCCGCGGGCGACGGCGCGGGGGCGGTGGCGGTCATGCCGTTCCTCCCGGGGCCTGGGTCGGGGTCGAAGCGGACGCGGCGGGGGCCGCCGCGCCGGGCGTGAGCACCGGGCGGGTGTGCTCCAGCGTCCGGTCGAGCTCGTGCAGCAGCCGGTACGCGGCCTGGTCGGCGGTGCGCTCGCCGTACGTGATGTCGTCGAAGGTGCGGGCGGCCGCGTGCAGTGCGGCGGCGTGCTCGGGCAGCGCCCGGCCTGCCTCGTCGGCGGCCTCGTCCGCGGTGCGGCCGGGGCGGGAGTCGAGCAGGGTGCGCTCCTCCAGGCCCCGGACGAGGGCCCGCATCTGCTCGCGGACGGCGTCGGCCCAGCGTCCGGCGGCGGCGTGCCCGGCGGCGTCCGCCCGGTACTGCGCGGCGCTGCGCGGGCCCTCGACCCCGTACACGTCCCCGGTGGTGCGGGCGGCGCGCCCGGGCGCGCCGAGGCGCCACCAGAGCGCGGCGCCGATCAGCACCGCGACGACCAGGAAGAGCACCAGGCCGGTGGTGCCGCTCGTGCCGTCGCCGGAGATGCTGCCGAGCGCGCCGGAGACGTGGTCCCAGAACCAGTCCACGGCCCGCTGCAGGATCGACGGGTCGTTCTTGTGGTACTCGGCGTTGAGCAGCTCGTCCCGGGCGGCGTCGCGCGCGGGATCGCGCGGGACGGTGACCGGGGCGCCGCCCGCGGCGAGGAGCCTGTCCCCCCAACTAGGCATCCGGTTCAGCGCCTCGCCGGGGTCTGGTCGCTGGGCTCGCCCCAGCCGGTGCCGCCGTACTCGGGCAGGCCGGCGGCGCGGGCGAGCTCGATGTCCAGGGCTTCGCGGCGGATCCGCTGGTCGACGTAGAGCAGTACGCCGACGGCCGCCATGAAGGGGGTGGTGAGGGTGCCGGCGATGATTCCGGCGACCGCCATGACGACCATCATCGCGACGCCCTGGTGGCTCGTGCCGGTCAGGCCGTTCGGGTCGAGGGTCTCGAAGCCGAGCATCAGGCCGATGAAGCGGAACGGGACGGCGATGACCACCGCGACGACCAGCGACAGCACCTTGCTCAGCAGGGTGATGCCGAAGATCCGCCACCAGGAGCCGCGGACCAGGCGCCGCGAGCGCGACAGTGCCGTGGCCACGCCCTGCTTCTCCAGCATCAGCGCGGGGGCAGCCAGGCTGTACCGGACCCACAGCCAGGCGGCGACGGGCAGGGCCAGCAGGCCGACGAGGAAGAGCAGCGCGGTGGTCGCGGGCTCGTCGGCGCCGCCGGCGCCGTAACCGATCAGCGGGGCGAAGCCGAGCAGGGCCACTCCGGGGCCCATCAGGACGGTGAGCAGGGTGAGCCCGAGCAGCTGCAGGATCCGCGGCCGGGCGTCGCGCCAGGCTTCCCCGGCGGTCGCGGAGCGGCCGAGGACGGCGCGGCTGACGACGATCGTGAGGAGTGCGGCGGCGAGCACGTCGAGCAGCAACTGCAGCGGCAGGGCGGCGACCAGGCGCAGGGTCTGGGTGGCGGCGCCGGTCTTGCCCCTGACCAGGAGGTCCACCAGGACGGCTCCGGCCTGGGCGACCACGGCGATGCCGAGGGAGAGGGCGAGAACGGTCCGCCAGTGCCGACGGACGGTGCCGACGGCGCCGTCGAGCAGCTCGCCGACGCCGAGCGGGCGCAGCGGGATGACGCCGGGCCTGGGGCTCTGCGGTGCGCCCCAGCCGTGGGGGTGCCGGCCGCCGGGGGGCTGCTGGCCCCACTGGGGCCGGTCGTACTGGCCGTACTGGCCCGGCTGGCCGGTCCAGCCGGGGGTGGCCTGCGGTGGTGCCGACGGCCCGGGCACGGCGGCGGGCGCGTCGGCCGGGGGCCGGACGCCGTCGCGGGGTGGCTCGGACGAGCTGGGCGAGGCCCAGCCCGGAGTGTCGGTCATCACTGCTCCTCGGAGGGGCGTCGTGGGCGCGGCTCCGGACGGATCTTCCGCCCGCACGCAGCGCCAATCGTGCCATGGGGCCGCAGGAGGCCCCATGGGGATCCGGTTGCTGATCGGCAACGGGTGGTCACGGTGGGTCGGGTGGTGGGCCGCGGACGGTTCGGAGGCGCTCGGGCCGTGGTCATTCGCCCGGTATGGCCGGAATGCGCCGGTGGGGGAAGTTGGCCGTTCTGGAGCAATGGCACTGCTGTGCGGCAGGTCACAATCCGGTAATGAGAGGATGGACGCATGAAGGGACGCGTCCTCGTCGTTGATGACGACTCCGCACTGGCCGAGATGCTCGGCATCGTGCTGCGTGGTGAGGGTTTTGAGCCGTTTTTCGTCGCGGATGGGGACAAGGCGCTAGCCGCGTTCCGGGAGACCAAGCCCGATCTGGTCCTGCTCGACTTGATGCTGCCCGGTCGGGACGGCATCGACGTCTGCAGGCAGATCCGGGCGGAATCCGGGATTCCGATCGTCATGCTGACCGCCAAGACCGACACGGTCGACGTGGTGGTGGGCCTGGAATCGGGTGCCGACGACTACGTCACCAAGCCGTTCAAGCCCAAGGAGCTGGTGGCCCGGGTCCGTGCGCGGCTGCGCCGCGCCGAGGAGCCGACACCCGAGCAGCTGACCATCGGCGATCTGGTGATCGATGTGGCCGGCCACTCGGTGAAGCGGGACGGCCGGGGCATCCCGCTGACCCCGCTGGAGTTCGACCTGCTGGTCGCGCTGGCCCGCAAGCCCTGGCAGGTGTTCACCCGCGAGGTGCTGCTGGAGCAGGTCTGGGGCTACCGCCACGCGGCGGACACCCGCCTGGTCAACGTCCACGTGCAGCGCCTCCGCTCCAAGATCGAGAAGGACCCGGAGCGCCCCGAGATCGTGGTGACCGTCCGCGGCGTCGGCTACAAGGCCGGACCCAGCTGACGTGACGGACCGGGCTGACGAGACCCCGTCGGGTACCGCGACCGACGGGGCCGGAGCCGTGCGCGGGGACGTACTGAGTTCGACCACCCGCCGCCGGCGCCCCTCCGGCGTCGCCGGGCTGGCCAAGCGTCAGCTGCGCCGTCCCGTGCACCGGGTGTCCGCGCTGTACCGGCGGTCGATCCAGCTGCGCGTGGTCGCGGTGTCCCTGCTGGCGTCCATCGCGGTGGTCCTGGTGCTGGGCGTGGTCGTGGTGGCGCAGGTGCGCACCGGCCTGCTCGACACCAAGATGGACGCCGCCCGGGCGCAGGCCAGGATCGGCTTCCAGGTCGAGCAGAAGAAGATCGACGAGGCCAGGGACCAGAAGCTGCGGGGCACCGCCGACCCGACCGTCGACGAGATCGGCACCTGGCTGCTGCGGCAGGTCAACGACCTCGCCGGGAGCGGGCAGACCGTCTACTCGGTGATCGCGATGGCCCCCGGCAGCGGCGCCGTCGTCCCGGACACCGCCGGCTTCGCGCCGCGCTACTCCGGTGACATCCAGCCCAGCAGCATCCCGGACGCCCTGCGGGCCAAGCTCGCCTCCGAGCCCGGCCAGATGTTCGACCAGCCGACCCGGATCCACCGCTCGCCCGAGAGCGGCGGGAAGACCGAGCCCGGGCTGGCCCTCGGCATGCAGTTCATCGGTCCGGCCGCGGCCGGAAACAGCTACCAGATGTTCTACGTGTTCTCCTTCGGCCAGGAGACCGACACCCTCAACCTGGTCACCGGCACCCTGGCGACCGCCGGCGTGTTCGTGGTGATCCTGATGGGCGGCATCGCCTGGGTCGTGGTGCGCCAGGTGGTCACCCCGGTCCGGATGGCCGCCGGGATCTCCGAGCGGCTCGCCGACGGGCACCTGGAAGAGCGGATGAAGGTGACCGGGACGGACGACATCGCCCGCCTCGGGGAATCGTTCAACCGGATGGCCAACGCCCTGCAGGCGCAGATCCGCCAGCTGGAGGAGCTGTCCCGGGTGCAGCGGCGCTTCGTCTCGGACGTCTCGCACGAGCTGCGCACCCCGCTGACCACGGTGCGCATGGCCGCCGACCTCATCTACGACAGCCGCGAGGACCTGGACCCGATGGCCGCCCGCTCCGCGGAGCTGCTGCAGGGCCAGCTGGACCGCTTCGAGTCGCTGCTCGCCGACCTGCTGGAGATCAGCCGGTTCGACGCCGGCGCCGCGATCCTGGACGCCGAGCCGGTCGACCTGCGAGAGATCGTCGGCCGGGTGGTCGAGGCCGCCGAACCGCTCGCCGAGGCCAAGGGCAGCGCCGTGGTGATCCGCGGCGACGGCGAGCCGGTGCTGGCCGAGGTCGACTCCCGCCGGATCGAGCGCATCCTGCGCAACCTGGTCGTCAACGCGCTGGAGCACGGCGAGGGCCGCGACGTGGTGGTCCGGCTGGGCTCGGCGGACGGCGCGGTCGCGGTCGGCGTGCGCGACTACGGCATCGGCCTCAAGCCGGGCGAGGCGTCCCGGGTGTTCCACCGCTTCTGGCGGGCCGACCCGTCCCGGGTGCGGACCACCGGAGGCACCGGCCTCGGCCTGTCCATCGCCGTCGAGGACGCCCACCTGCACGGCGGCTGGCTCCAGGCCTGGGGCGAGCCCGGCGGCGGCTCGCACTTCCGGCTGACCCTGCCGCGCACCCGCGGCGGCGAGATCTCCCGGGCGCCCTTCCGGCTGGAGCCGGAGGACTCCCGCAACAACCGGGGCCTGGGCACGTACGGGACGCCGTACCGGCGGGCGATCAGCCCGGTCGGCTCGACGGCGATGACCGTCGCCGAGGAGCCGACGGAGGCGCCGGACGGCCTCGGTCTCGGTGCCGGCCTCGGAAGCGGGCTCGGCGGGGTGCTGAACATCGGCCCCGGCCTCGGCCAGCGCCGACTGCCCGAGGGGCCGCGTACGGACCCCTCGGACGTGCGGACGGCGGGTGCCGGGTACGGGGCGACCGGCGCCCAGGTCATGGTGGACCCGACGCCCGGACGGCCGTCGGTGGCACAGCGGACGGCTGAGCCGGACGTGATGGGTGGGACGGACCTGGAGGGGTCGCATCGTGCGAGGGACGAGCAACAGGACTGAGCCGCGGCGCCTCGCGGTGACCGGCGCGCTGCTCGCCCTGCTGGCGAGCGGCTGCGCCGCCATGCCGGACTCCGGCGGCATCACCAAGGTGGAGCTGTCCCAGGGCTCGGCGGACAAGAACCTGCAGGCCAGGGTCTACCCGGTGGCACCCGGCAAGGGAGCCAAGCCGCACGAGCTGCTGACCGGCTTCCTGGACGCGGTGACCGCCGACGAGGGGTACGAGACGGCGCGCAAGTACCTCACCGAGGGCGCCGCCGCGGCCTGGAAGCCGGAGGCCGGGATCCGGGTGCTCTCGTCCACCACCATCCCGGGCGGCCAGGACGTCACCAACGCGGACGGCCTGGACCCGGTGACGGTGACGGTCAGCGGGCAACTGGTCGCCAGCGTCGACGACAAGCACTCGTACCTGCCGGTGGCCGGGCAGAACAACAACGTCTCGTCCGATTTCACCTTCGTCCGGGAGAAGGACGGCGAGTGGCGGATCGACAAGCTGCCGTCCGGCGTGATCATGAACGAGACCAACTTCCGGAACAGCTTCCGCCAGGTCGAGCGGTTCTTCTACACCTCGCCGGACCCGTCCGCGGTGGCCTCGGGGAACGTCGGCCAGGAGGTGCTGGTCGCCGACCCGATCTACCTGCGGCGCCGAATAGACCCGCTGACCTCGGCCGCCCAGGCGGTGGCCGACGGGCCCTCCACCTGGCTCTCGCCGGTGGTCCGCACGGCCTTCCCGAACGCCGCCCGGGTCGACCGGGTGACCATCGACGACGGCCGGGTCGCCCACGTGCAGCTCGGCGGCGCCGACGTCAGCGAGCCGATGGCCTGCCGGCGGATGGCGACCCAGCTCTTCTACACCCTCGCCGACCAGGGCAAGGGGCAGGTCGAGCGGCTGGAACTGAAGGGGCAGCGCGGCTCCTGCACCGCCAGCCGCACCGACGTGCCGGCCACCGGCCCCGGGGCCCTGGCCGGATCGACGGCCGCGACGCAGTACTACCAGCGCGCCGACGGCTCCCTGGTGGCGACCGACGAGGGGCGTGCCGGCGACCCGGTCCGCGGCGTCCTCGGCAAGCCGCAGTCGAACACCAAGCCGCCGCTCGGCGCCGTCGCGGTCAGCCGGGGCGGCGCCCAGGCCGCCGTGATCAGCGAGGACGGCCACCAGGTCTACTCGGTGCAGCTGACGGACGCGGCGGTCGCCCTGGGCGAGCCGGTGCTCAGCTCGACGGCGAAGTCGGGCGACAAGGAGGACGGCTTCGCCTCGCCCAGCTGGGACGGCCGCGGCGACCTCTGGGTGGTGGACCGCAACCAGCAGGGGCAGCGCGTCGTGATGGTGCGCGGCAACAAGTCGTACACCGTGCCGGTCGAGGGGCTGACCGGGCAGACCGTGCAGGCGCTGAAGATCTCCTCGGACGGCGTCCGGGTCGCCCTGGTGGTCAAGACCCCGGGCGTGGCCATCCGCTCGCTGATGTTCGGCCTGGTGGTGCACGGCGGCACCCCGCAGGCGCCGACGGTGAAGATCACCGGGCTGCGCCGGGCCGCCCCCACGCTCACCGACGTCGCCTCGGTGTCCTGGGCGGACGCCGACCAGCTGCTGGTGCTCGGCAAGGAGGCCGACCGGACCCAGCAGCTGTACTTCATCAGCACCGACGGCTCGCAGAGCACCGACACCCAACTGCAGAGCGCCGACAGCATGATGACCGTCGCGGCCTCGGAGTCCCGGGCGGACAGCCTGACCCAGGCGCCGCCGGTCCTCGCGATGGCGGAGGTCAAGCAGGCGGACGGCAAGCCGAGCGAACTCAAGGCCTACCGGCTGGTCAACAACCAGTGGCGGGAGGCCCCGCTGGTCGACAAGCCGCGGTCCTTCTTCTACGCGGGCTGACGCCCGGTCGGGAGGGGCGGACGGACCGTCCGCGCGGGCTGACGCCGGGTCCGGCGTGCGGCCCGCGGGGTCGGCGCGCCGGTGGCGGTCAGCCCGCCGGGCGCATCGAGGTGGCCGCGACCGCGGCGCCGGCCCGGGCCGGCAGGCCGGCGTCGGCCAGCGCCCGGGCGGCCTCGGCGAGGCTGGCCCCGGTGGTCACCAGGTCGTCCACCAGGACGGGGTGACGGCCCGCCAGGCCCGCCCGGGCGCGCGGCAGCACGGTGAGCGCGCCGTGCAGGTTGCGGCGCCGCTCCGCCGCGTTCAGCCCGGTCTGGTCGGCGACCGGGCGGGCGTGCCGCAGCAGCGCCGCGGCCCGGGCGTCCAGGCCGGCCCGGCGCAGCGAGCGGGCGGCGGCCCCGGCCAGTCGCAGCGTCGGGTCGTGGCCGCGGGCGCGGACGGCCGCGCGGGCCGAGGGCATCGGCACCAGCAGCAGCGGCGCGGTGCCGGCCCGCGCTCCCAGGGCGGAGCACACGGCCCGGCCGAGGGCCTCGCCGAGCGGGCCGGCCAGTCGTAGTGCGCCGCGTTCCTTGTGGGCGAGCAGCAACTGCCGGACCGGGTCGCCGTAGGGGGCTGCGGCGTGCGCCCAGGGCAGCAGGGTGGGGCCGGGCCGTGCGGCGGCCAGGACGTGCCGGCAGGCCGGGCAGAGCTGGGTGCGTTCGCTGCCGCAGCCGGCGCAGTTCGCGGGGAGCAGGACGTCCAGCAGCCCGGCCAGTGCGTGGCCGAACGGTCCGTGGCCGGACGGTGGACGAGGGGGCGAGGGGTGCGGTGGCACGGCTGCTCCTGGCGGCGGCAGGCACGGGGAGTGAGCAAAGGATCCGCCGTATGGGGGGTGTTGTCCAGGTATTTACCGATACTTCACTCATGGGAGGGTAGACAGGGTGCAACAGCTTGACCGCCCGCTCGCAGTATCGGGTCATACCCCGTTTCTCGCCTGGGGAGGCGAAAACCCCCTGTGAGGTGTTCGATAAGGCTCCAGGGGGTTTCAACCGTCCCTGGTGGGGAGGAAGTGAGGTGAGGGCCAGTCGTTTCCGCCGCTGGCGGCGGGGCGGGGGGCCGGCAGTGGATGGGCTGGTCCAGCTGGGTCTCAGCCCGATCCGGTAGCACCCGGATCGGCGTCAGCACGAGGGATCGGAGTTCTGCGTGGACATCGTCGTCAAGGGCCGCAAGACCGAGGTGCCCAAGAGGTTCCGCGAGCACGTGGCCGAGAAGCTGGAGAAGGTCCAGAAGTTCGACGGCAAGGTGATCAGCCTCGACGTCGAGGTGTCCAAGGAGCACAACCCGCGGCAGGCCGACCGGTCGGAGCGGGTGGAGATCACTCTCCGTACCCGTGGGCCGGTGATCCGGGCCGAAGCCGCCGCCGCCGACCCGTACGCGGCGCTCGACCTGGCTTCGGCGAAGCTCGACGCGCAGCTGCGCAAGTCCGCAGACCGGCGCCGGGTGCACAAGGGCGGCGCGAACGGCCGCACCCCCATCAGCGTCGCCGAGGCGACCGCGTCCCTGGCCGCGCTGCCGGAGCCGTCGACGCTGGAGAGCGGGACCAACGGCGCCGTCCGCAAGACCATGATGGGATCCCTGGAAGTGGAGGGCGAAGGCCCGCTGGTGGTCCGGGAGAAGACGCACCCGGCCGCCCCCATGGCGCTGGACCAGGCGCTCTACGAGATGGAACTGGTCGGCCACGACTTCTACCTCTTCGTGGAGAAGGACAGCGGCCTGCCCAGCGTCGTCTACCGCCGGCACGGCTACAACTACGGTGTCATCCACCTGCAGACGGACCTGCAGGCCGGGCCGGGCAGTGGCGCGGGCGGCGCGATCGGCGAGGCCGACGACGAGGACTGACCGTCCGAGCGGTGATGGAGGGGTGACCCCGGTGGCAGCGACCGCCGGGGTCACCGGCGTTCCGGGGGCGGGGTGGTTCGAACGCGGTCGGGTCCGGGGCCGGGGTCACCCGATGCGGGGGAATCGGTGCCGGAGGGTGACCTCGGCGGCTGCCGGGCGTGGAATGATTGGCGCACGACGACCCGCGAAGGGGGAGGAGCGGATGGGGGATCACTTCGGGCTGGGGCCCGCGGCTGGGCCCGGGCTGCCGTTGGGGCCGGAGGAGGAGCCCGCGTACGCGCCGCGCCGGGGTGAGCCGATCCGTGTGCTGGTGGTGGACGACCACGCCCTGTTCCGGCGGGGGCTGGAGATCGTCCTCGCCGAGGAGCAGGACATCAAGGTCGTCGGCGAGGCGGGGGACGGCGCCGAGGCGGTGCTGAAGGCCGCCGACCTGCTGCCGGACATCATCCTGATGGACGTCCGGATGCCGCGGCGCAGCGGGATCGAGGCCTGCACGGCGATCAAGGACGTGGCACCCAGCACCAAGATCATCATGCTGACGATAAGCGACGAGGAGGCCGACCTCTACGAGGCGATCAAGGCGGGGGCCACCGGCTACCTGCTCAAGGAGATCTCCACCGACGAGGTCGCCACGGCGATCCGCGCGGTCGCCGACGGGCAGTCGCAGATCAGCCCGTCGATGGCCTCCAAGCTGCTCACCGAGTTCAAGTCGATGATCCAGCGACGGTCCGACGACCGGGACTTGGTGCCCGCGCCCCGGCTCACCGACCGGGAGCTGGAGGTGCTCAAGCTGGTGGCGACCGGGATGAACAACCGGGAGATCGCCAAAGAGCTGTTCATCAGCGAGAACACCGTGAAGAACCACGTGCGCAACATCCTGGAGAAGCTCCAACTGCATTCCAGGATGGAGGCGGTGGTGTACGCGATGCGGGAGAAGATCCTCGAAATAGGGTGAGCCGGCCGCGCTCACGCCAGCAGCTTCTCCAGGGCCGGGCGCAGCCGCTCGTCGTGCAGCGCCCCGACCCGCACGGTGTCGCAGCCGACCCAGGCGGCCGCCTCGCGCAGGGCCGTCGCCAGCGGCTCGACGTACCGGGCGTCCCGCCCCCGGTCCCCGGTGAGCGAGATCTGCCGGGCGACCAGGGTGCGGCCCTCGCGGGCCGGGTCGACCCGGCCGACCAGCCGGCCGCCGGCCAGCAGCGGCATCGCGAAGTAGCCGTGCACCCGCTTGTGCTTGGGGGTGTAGGCCTCCAGCCGGTGCTCCATGGCGAAGATCCGCTCCGTCCGCGGGCGGTCCCAGACCAGCGAGTCGAACGGCGAGAGCAGCGTGGTGCGGTGGCGCCCGCGCGGGGTGGTGGCCAGGGCGGCCGGGTCGGCCCAGGCGGGGGCCGGGGCGCCGTCCGGGCCCCAGCCGGCCACCTCGACCGGGACGAGCCCGGAGTCGGCGAGCACCGCGTCCAACTGCTCGGCGCGCAAACGGTGGTAGTCCTGGAGGTCGGCCCGGGTGGCCACTCCGAGTGCGGCGCCGGCCTGGCCGACCAGCGTGCGCACGCACTCCTCGTCCGGCGGCTCCTGGCCGAACAGCGCGTCCGGGACGGCCTGTTCGGCCAGCGCGTAGACCCGCTTCCAGCTCCGGCGCTCGGTGCAGACCACGTCGCCGAAGGCCAGTGCCCGTTCGACCGCGATCTTGGTGTCGGACCAGTCCCACCACTCGGCGGTCTTCTTGGCGCCGCCCAGCTCGGTCGAGGTCAACGGTCCCTCGGCGCGCAGCTTGTCGAGCACCAGGCGGTAGGTCTCGGGCGTGACCTGGTGGCCTCCCCACAGGTGGCCGCGGGCGCGGTAGTGGCGGCGCCGGAAGGCGAACAGCGGCCACTCCTCGACCGGCAGGACGCAGGCCGCGTGCGACCAGTACTCGAAGCTCGTGCCGCCGCCCCAGTACGCCGCCTCGACCGCCGGGCGGCCGACCGCGCCGAGGCGGGCGTACGGCACCAGCTCGTGGGAACGGGCGAGCACCGAGATGGTGTCCAGTTGGACGGCGCCCAGGTGCCGCAGCACCCCGCGCACCCCGGCCCGGCGGTCGGGCGCGCCGAGCAGCCCCTGGGCGCGCAGGGCGATCCGGCGGGCTTCGTCGGCGCTCAGGACGGTGACGGGGGTGCTGGGCGCGGCTGCGGCGGTCATGCCGGCGAGCGTAGTCCGGGGCACCGACAGCGGCCCCGGGCCCGTCCTCAGCCCAGGTCGGAGGGCAGCAGCGAGGCGACCCAGGCGTCGTGGAAGACGCCGCGCTGCTCGGCGTACGAGCGCAGCGTGCCCTCGAAGCGGTAGCCGGCCCGCTCGGCGACCGCGCGGGAGCCGTCGTTGCCGACGTAGGCCTGCCACTCCAGGCGGCGCAGGCCGAGCTCGCGCAGACCGAAGCGGGAGACGGCGCGGGCGGCCTCGGTGGTGTAGCCGCGGCCGCGGAACTCCTTCACGGCCCACCAGCCGATCTCGGCGCAGCCCGGGTCGTTCTCGCGCAGGACCAGCCCCTGGGAACCGACCAGGGCGCCGGATCCGCGCTCGAACACGCACCAGATCCGGTTCGCGCCGGTGCGCCAGCCCTCGGTGGCGAGATCGCGTACGAAGAACTCCGCGTCCTCGCGCCGGTACGGAGAGGGAACCACCGTCCAGCGCTGGATCTCCGGGTCCTGGCAGGCAGCGAAGACGGCGTCGACGTCCGATTCCTGCGGGGCCCGCAGGACGAGGCGCTCGGTGGTGAGGGTGACCGGTTCGGTGAGGGTTTCTGCCATGAACGGATTATTCCGCCGTGCACGGAAAGCGGGCATCCGAATATGCGGCCAACTCCTGGACCTGCCGACCCTTTTGTCCCGGTGGACGGTGCTATCGGGTCATGTGCTCGCGCGGGTGACACGGGAATACCGTGCTGACGCACCTCCCGGGGCATTGGACTCCTCGCATACGATGGCCCGTGCGGTGGGGTGGACCCCCCGTGCAGTCGTCCAGTGCCAATACAGGCAAGGAGCCCGCTCAAGTGTCCGTCTTCGACAAGATCCTGCGCGCCGGCGAGGGCAAGATCCTTCGCAAGCTGCAGCGGATTGCTGCCCAGGTCAACTCCATCGAAGAGGACTTCGTCAACCTCACCGACGCCGAGCTGCGCGCGCTGACCGACGAGTACAAGCAGCGGATCGCGGACGGCGAGAGCCTGGACGACATCCTCCCCGAGGCGTTCGCCACCGTCCGCGAGGCCGCCAAGCGCGTGCTCGGCCAGCGGCACTACGACGTCCAGCTCATGGGTGGCGCGGCCCTGCACCACGGGTACGTCGCCGAGATGCGCACCGGTGAGGGCAAGACCCTCGTCGGCACCCTCCCGGCGTACCTGAACGCGCTGACCGGCAAGGGCGTCCACCTGATCACCGTCAACGACTACCTCGCCGAGCGCGACTCGGAGTGGATGGGCCGGGTGCACCGCTTCCTCGGTCTCGAAGTCGGCGTGATCCTCGGGAACATGACGCCCGCCGAGCGCAAGGTCCAGTACGGGATGGACATCACGTACGGCACCAACAACGAGTTCGGCTTCGACTACCTGCGCGACAACATGGCCTGGTCGAAGGACGAACTCGTCCAGCGCGGCCACAACTTCGCGGTCGTCGACGAGGTCGACTCGATCCTCATCGACGAGGCCCGCACCCCGCTGATCATCTCCGGCCCGGCCGACCAGGCGACCAAGTGGTACGCCGACTTCGCCAAGCTGGTGCAGCGCCTGAAGATCGACCGCGACTACGAGGTCGACGAGAAGAAGCGCACCGTCGGCATCCTGGAGGACGGCGTCAGCCGGGTCGAGGACTACCTCGGCATCGACAACCTCTACGAGTCGGTGAACACCCCGCTGGTCGGCTTCCTGAACAACGCCATCAAGGCCAAGGAGCTGTACAAGGCGGACAAGGACTACGTCGTCATGAACGGCGAAGTCATGATCGTCGACGAACACACCGGCCGCATCCTGGCCGGCCGCCGCTACAACGAGGGCATGCACCAGGCGATCGAGGCCAAGGAGGGGGTGGAGGTCCAGAACGAGAACCAGACCCTGGCCACCATCACCCTGCAGAACTTCTTCCGCCTGTACAGCAAGCTCGCGGGCATGACCGGTACCGGCACCACCGAGGCCGCCGAGTTCCACCAGATCTACAAGCTCGGCGTGGTGCCGATCCCGACCAACAAGACGCCGCTGCGCATCGACCAGCCCGACCTGATCTACAAGTCGGAGCCGGCCAAGTTCGCCGCCGTGGTCGAGGACATCGCCGAGAAGCACGAGAAGGGCCAGCCGGTGCTGGTCGGCACCGTGTCGGTCGAGAAGTCCGAGTACCTGTCGCAGGAGCTGCGCAAGCGCGGCATCCCGCACGAGGTGCTGAACGCCAAGCACCACGAGCGCGAGGCGCAGATCGTCGCGCAGGCCGGCCGCAAGGGCGCCGTGACCGTCGCCACGAACATGGCCGGCCGCGGCACCGACATCATGCTGGGCGGCAACCCCGACCACCTGGCCGCCGCCGAGCTGGCGCAGCGCGGGCTCACCCCGACCGACACTCCGGACGAGTACGAGGCCTCCTTCCCGGCCGCCCTGGAGAAGGCCAAGGTCTCGGTCAAGGCCGAGCAGGACGAGGTCAAGGAGGCCGGCGGCCTCTACGTCCTCGGCACCGAGCGGCACGAGTCCCGCCGGATCGACAACCAGCTGCGCGGCCGCTCCGGCCGTCAGGGCGACCCGGGCGAGTCCCGCTTCTACCTGTCGCTGGGCGACGACCTGATGCGCCTGTTCAAGGCCGGCATGGTCGAGCGCGTGCTCTCGATGGCCAACGTGCCCGAGGACGTGCCGATCGAGTCCAAGATGGTCACCCGCGCGATCGCCTCCGCGCAGACCCAGGTCGAGCAGCAGAACTTCGAGATCCGCAAGAACGTCCTCAAGTACGACGAGGTGCTCAACCGCCAGCGCGAGGTCATCTACGGCGAGCGCCGCCGCGTGCTGGAGGGCGAGGACCTGCAGGAGCAGGTCGGCCACTTCATGGACGACACCGTCGAGGCCTACGTCAAGGCGGCCACCGGCGAGGGCTTCGAGGACGACTGGGACCTGGACAAGCTCTGGACCGCGCTCAAGCAGCTCTACCCGGTCGCCCTGGACCTGGCGGAGCTGGAGGAGGAGGTCGGCGGTCCGGCCGGCCTGACCCCCGAGTTCCTGGTCAAGGTCGTCCAGGAGGACATCCAGGCGCAGTACGGCGCCCGTGAGGACCAGCTCGGCGAGGAGATCATGCGCGAGCTGGAGCGCCGGGTCGTGCTGTCGGTGCTGGACCGCCGCTGGCGCGAGCACCTCTACGAGATGGACTACCTCCAGGAGGGCATCGGCCTGCGGGCCATGGCGCAGCGCGACCCGCTGGTCGAGTACCAGCGCGAGGGCTTCGACATGTTCACCGCGATGATGGAGGGCATCAAGGAGGAGTCCGTCGGCTACCTGTTCAACCTGGAGGTCCAGGTCGAGCAGCAGGTCGAGGAGGTCCCGGTCGAGGACGCCCAGGTGGTGCTCGACAAGCTGGAGAAGGACGCCGCCCGCCCGGAGATCAAGGCCAAGGGCCTGGAGGCCCCGAAGCCGCAGCGGCTGCACTACACGGCCCCCTCGGAGGAGGTCGGCGGCGGTGTGGTCGAGGGCGACTTCGAGGACCTCGCGCCGGAGGACGAGGGCGACGGGATGACCCGCGCCGAGCGTCGCAAGGCCGCCAAGTCGGCCAAGGGCCGCCGCCGCAAGGCCTGAGCCGGCCGCGCGGCCCGCAGGGGCCGCGGGACACCAGGCAGGACGCCGCACAGGGCGCCGCTCCCGGACGGGGGCGGCGCCCTGCGCCGTCCCCCGGTCGCGTGCGGTCACCGGGCCTCCACGGCGGTGCACTGCCACTGCCCGGCCGGGCCGCGCTGCTCCAGCCGGAAGGCCACCATGTGGTGCCGGCGGCCCAGGTCGACCCGGACGCAGGCCTCGACCGCGTCGGGCGAGGGCGAGCGGTCGTGCACCGGGCCGAGCCGGGGCCGGTCGGCGGCCCCGCCGCGGCGCAGCGCGCCCGTCCGGACCAGCGAGGCGAGCTGCCCGTAGCCGTCCAGGCTGGTGTGCCGCATCAGCTGCCCGGAGGGCCGCGCGCCGGTGAGCACCTCGACCAGCTGGTGGGCGAAGCGGGAGGCCAGCGCCCGGGGGTCGGCCGTGGGGGCGCCGGCGCCGACGCCGGCGCAGGCGGTGCGCGGGTGCCGGGGGTGGCGCCCGGCCGGGTCGCAGGCGCCGCCGACGGTGCGCGGGCGGCGGGGCGGGCGGGTGGCGGGGTGGGTGGTCACGGTGGCTCCTCGACGGGGTGGTGCGGGTACGGACGGGTCCAGGCTGGGGGCGCCGCCCGTGGCGCGGCAACGCCTTTCCGGAGCGGTCGGAGCCCGCTCCCGGATTCACCTATCCGGGTGAATCGGCCAGTGCGGTGACGGGTCGGGGCGGCTATCGGAGGGCACCGGGTTGACGGCCGGGGGCCGTTCGTACGGCTCGAAAGGGGACGGTCCGACTGGGCGGACCGGGTGGCGGCGCCGGGGCGTCGCATTGCGCCGTCCCGCCCCGGCGCGCACCATCGGAGCCTGACCGGGAACCGCGGGGAGCTGACAGACGCCCCCAGGACGACGGGCGGGCGGAATGACGACGACACGGGTAGCAGCAGCGGTGCCGGCCCCGACGGTCGCGGGCGCCGCGCCGCGCGCCGGGGGCGCACCCCGGCGGGGCCTGGTGCTGGGCGGCGGCGGGATGCTCGGCGCGGCCTGGACGGTCGGCGCGCTGTGCGCCGTCGAGGAGGCCACCGGGCGTCGGCCCGGCGACGCCGACGTCCTGCTCGGCACCTCGGCGGGCGCGATCCTCGCCGCGATGCTGTCCGGCGGCGTCCACCCCGAACAGCTGCGCGACCACCAGCGCGGCCTGCCGGTCGCCGACGGCCCGCTGGCCGGGCTCGCCTTCGACTACGACACCGCGGTCGGCGGTGCGCTGCCGCCCAGGCCGCGGGCCGGCATCGGCTCGCCGGGCCTGCTGCGCGACGCCGTCCGGCACCCGCGCGAGTACCCGCTGCTGACCATGGTCTCGGCGATGGCGCCGCACGGCCGAGGCTCGCTGGCCCCGGTCGGCGAGCTGGTGCGCGGGCTGCTCGGCCCGGCCGGCTGGCCGGACCCGGACCCGGACCCGGACCCGGTCGCGGACCCGGAGGGGGACGCGGACCGGGCCGTCCCCGGCGCGGGTGGCGGGACGGTGCCGGCGGCGGGCTCACCGCTGCGGGTGGC
Source organism: Kitasatospora sp. NPDC048545 (assembly GCF_040651155.1). Taxonomy (NCBI): domain Bacteria; kingdom Bacillati; phylum Actinomycetota; class Actinomycetes; order Kitasatosporales; family Streptomycetaceae; genus Kitasatospora; species Kitasatospora sp. NPDC048545. The sequence continues at coordinate 240,156 of NZ_JBEZIQ010000006.1, read as the reverse complement.
GGCCGTGGACTACCGCAGCGGCCACCGGGTGGTCTTCGGCGACCCGGACGCCCCGGCGGTCGCGGTCGCCGACGCCGTGATGGCCTCCTGCGCCATCCCCGGCTGGTTCGCGCCGGTGCGCCTGAACGGTTCGGCGTACGTGGACGGCGGCTGCTGGTCGGCCACCAATGCCGACCTGATGCTCGGCCGCGGCCTGGACGAGGTGTACGTGCTGGCCCCGATGGCCCTGCGGCTGGACCCCGGGCCCGCGAGGGCCGGGCGCGCCGCGGCGGCCGGTGCGGCCGGACGCGGGCGCGACACCCTGACCGCGCTGCGCGAGTGGCGCGACCGGGACCGCCCGCGCGGCGTACTGGCCCAGCTGGTCAGCCGCTACCGCCGCGCCGTCACCCGGCAGCTGCTGCGCGAGGCCGCGCTGCTGCGGGCCGAGGGCGTCCGGGTGCGGCTGCTCGCGCCGACCCTGGCGGACCTGGCGGTGATGGGCCCGAACATGATGGACCCGGCCCGTCGCGGAGCCGTCCTGGAATGCGCGCTGCGCACCAGCCGGGAGGCGCTGCGGGCCGCACGGTGACCGGGCCCGGACCGGGGGTGATCACGGGAGCCCCGCGGAGCTTATTCTTGGGGCGCTGGAGAATCCGTTCCGCTGGACGAAGCCCGCTGGATCGAACCGGAGAGTGCCACCGATGCGCGTGTACGTGCCCACCACCCTGACCGGCCTGGCGGCGGCGCACGAGGGCGGCGCCCTGGAGCAGTCCGCGGCGTACGCCGTGACCCCCGCGCTGCGCGAGTGGTACGTCAGCGACGACATCGAGGAACTGGAGTACGCGGCGCTCAACCGGGCCGCGCAGTCCTCCCTGCGGCTGCTGGCTGCCGACCCGGACGCCCCGCGCCGCCGGGTCGTGGTGGCGCTGGACGTGGCCGACGCGTCCGTGCGGCCGTTCCCCGGCGACGAGTACCAGGACCAGGCCTCGCTCGGCCGGGTGGTGCTGGCCGGCCCGGTGCGGCTGGCCAAGGCGGCCGCGGTGCACGCGGACGTGTCCGACGACGAAGTGGTCACGGACGTCGCCGCCGCGGTGGCGGCGGTGGCCGCGGCCGACGCGGGCGACCAGGACGCCCAGTTCACCGTGGACGGCGCCGAGGACCACGACCTGCTCTGGTTCGCGACCCAGGAGATCCCCGCGCTGTTCGCCTGAGCCGGCACACCGGCCGCCCGGGTCGCCCCCGTGCGCCCCGGGCGCACGCCCGGCGAGCCGGGTGGGGCGGGTGCGTGAGTTCCGCCCTACCGGCGCATCGGTGCCCGGCGTTACCGTTGTTCCCCGTGCGCACTCACATCGTTTGGGACTGGAACGGCACCCTCTTCCACGACATGGAAGCGGTGCTCGGGGCGAGCAACGCCGCGTTCGCGACCATCGGCGTCGGGCCGATGAGCCTGCAGGAGTACCGCGAGCAGTACGAGATCCCGATCCCGCGCTTCTACCAGCGGCTGCTCGGCCGGGAGCCCTCCGCGCAGGAGTGGCTGGAGCTGGACGGCGCCTTCCACGACCGCTACCGCGAGCTGAGCCCGTCCTGCGGGCTGACCGACGGCGCCCGCGAGCTGATGGCCGACTGGCAGGCGGCCGGGCACAGTCAGTCGCTGCTGTCGCTGTACGTGCACGACAAGCTGGTGCCGCTGGTCGAGACCTTCGGTCTGACCGGCCACTTCCTGCGGGTGGACGGCCGCAGCGGCCCGGCCGGCGGGCAGAAGGCGGAGCACCTGGTGCGGCATCTGGGCGCGCTCGGCGAGCAGGTGGACCCGGCCCGTACGGTCCTCATCGGCGACGCCGCGGACGACGCCCTGGCGGCGCTGAGCGTGGGCGCGCGGGCGGTGCTGTACACCGGCGGCTCGCACACCCGGGAGAAGCTGGAGCCGGTCGGCGTCCCCGTGGTGGACACCCTGGCCGAGGCGGTCGAACTGGCGGGCCGGCTCACCCGCTGAGCCCCCCGGGCGTGACCGCAGTGGCGGGCGCCACGTCCGCCGTCCGCGTGTCTGAGCGGGCGGACCGGGCCGTCGCTGGTCAGGCTGGACCGACAGCCGAGCAACCAGCAGGACGGAGCCGCCATGCCCATCGACGCAGTCACCGAGGTGCCGACCCCGGTCAACGAGCCGGTGCACGGGTACGCACCCGGCAGTGCGGAGCGGGACCGGCTGGTCCGCCGGCTGGACGAGCTGGCGGCCGAGCAGGTCCCGCTGCCGATGACCATCGGTGGTGAGCAGCGCTTCGGCGGCGGCGAGCGGATCGAGGTCGTGCAGCCGCACCACCACGCGGCCAAGCTCGGCGTGCTCGGCAACGCCACCCGGGAGGACGCCAGGGCCGCGGTGGACGCCGCGCTGGCCGCCGGGCGGCAGTGGCGCTCGCTCTCCTTCGACGACCGGGCGGCGGTCTTCCTGCGCGCCGCCGACCTGCTCGCCGGGCCCTGGCGGGAGACGCTCAACGCGGCCACCATGCTCGGCCAGTCCAAGACCGCGCAGCAGGCCGAGATCGACTCCGCCTGCGAGCTGATCGACTTCTGGCGGTTCAACGTGCACTTCGCCCGGCGGATCCTGGCCGACCAGCCGATCTCCTCGCCCGGCGTGTGGAACCGCACCGACCACCGCCCGCTGGAGGGCTTCGTCTACGCGGTGACCCCGTTCAACTTCACCGCGATCGCCGGCAACCTGCCCACCGCGCCCGCGCTGATGGGCAACACCGTGGTCTGGAAGCCCGCGCCGACCCAGACCCTGGCCGCCCACCACCTGATGCGGCTGCTGGAGGCGGCCGGCCTGCCGCCGGGGGTGATCAACATGGTCACCGGCGACGGCTTGCAGGTCTCGCCGGTCGCGCTGGCCGACCCGGCGCTCGCCGGGCTGCACTTCACCGGCTCCACCGCCACCTTCCAGTCGCTGTGGCAGACCGTCGGCGCCAACATCGGCGGCTACCGCACGTACCCGAGGATCGTCGGCGAGACCGGCGGCAAGGACTTCCTGCTGGCCCACCGCTCGGCCGACCCGGAGATCCTGAGGACCGCGCTGCTCCGCGGCGCCTTCGAGTACCAGGGCCAGAAGTGCTCCGCGCTGTCCCGGGCCTACCTGCCGCGCAGCCTCTGGCAGAGGATCAAGGACGACTTCCTGGCGGAGGTGGACGCGCTCGCGGTGGGCGACGTCACCGACCTGTCCAACTTCATGGGCGCCCTGATCGACCGGCGCGCCTTCGAGCGGAACCGGGACGCCATCGAGCGCGCCAAGGCGGACCCGACGGTCGAGCTCGCGGCCGGCGGCCAGTACGACGACGCGATCGGCTGGTTCGTCCGGCCCACCGTCCTGGTCTCCTCGGACCACCGGGGCGAGATCTTCCGGACCGAGTACTTCGGGCCGATCCTCGCCGTCCACGTGTACGAGGACTCCCGCTGGGACGACGTCCTCCGCCGGGTCGACGGCGGGGCACCGTACGGCCTGACCGGCTCGGTGATCGCGCAGGATCGTTACGCCATCGCCCAGGCCGTCGAGGAGCTGCGGTTCGCCGCCGGGAACTTCTACATCAACGACAAACCCACCGGTGCCGTCGTCGGCCAGCAGCCCTTCGGCGGGGGCCGGGCCTCCGGCACCAACGACAAGGCCGGTGCCGCCCAGAACCTCCTGCGGTGGACCTCGGCGCGGTCGATCAAGGAGTCCTTCGTACCTCCGACCCAGCACCGATACCCGCACATGGGCCGAGAGTGAACATGAGCCTCCGGTTTGGACATGCTGTCCAGGACGGACCCGACATCCTGCAGGTTTGCGCCTCCCCGTCCCTGTCCACCTTCGATTGATCCGGTTAGGCTGGCTGGCGTCGTCGGGTGGCTTGCAGGACGAACGTGTCGTCCTACCCACTGGGAGGACGTTTCATGCGCGCCATGAGCCCCTTTCAGTCGGATAGTGCGGCAGGATTGCGGCTGACCCGTCGGTGTACACCCACACACCAACCGAGTCACGCAACGGCGCGCGACAGGAGCCAAGAAGTCATGCAGACCAAGCTGGACGCAGCCAAGGCCGAACTGCTCAAGAAGGCAGCCGCAGCCGCTGAGAACAGCCAGGTGGGGGGAGCGGCGCCGGGGGAGGGTCTGAGCAACGGCGCTCTGACCGCGTACCTGCACCACTACTACCTCCACACCGCGCCCGAGGACCTGGTCGACCGCGACCCGGTCGACGTCTACGGCGCGGCCGCCTCCCACTACCGCCTGGGCCTCAAGCGCCCGCAGGGCACCGCCGAGGTGCGGGTCTACACCCCCTCGGTCGAGGAGAACGGCTGGTCCTGCGGCCACACGGTCGTCGAGGTCGTCACGGACGACATGTCCTTCCTGGTCGACTCCGTCACCAACGAGCTGTCCCGCCAGGACCGCGGCATCCACATCGTGATCCACCCCCAGCTGGTCGTCCGCCGTGACATCACCGGCAAGCTGCTGGAGATCCTGGACGTCGACGCCTGCTCCCGCAGCCAGGCCGCCGGCACCGAGTGGCCCGCCGACGCGACCGTCGAGTCGTGGATGCACATCGAGATCGACCGCGAGACCGACCGCGACGACCTGCGCACCATCGAGGGCAACCTGCGCCGCGTGCTCGGAGACGTCCGCGAGGTCGTCGAGGACTGGGCCAAGATGCGCGAGAGCGCGCTGCGCCTGGCCGACGAACTGGCCGAGGAGCCCCCGGCCGGCCTGCCCGAGCAGGAGGTCGGCGAGGCCTGGGAGCTGATGCGCTGGCTCGCCGACGACCACTTCACCTTCCTCGGCTACCGCGAGTACGACCTGGTCGAGCACGAGGGCGAGGAGGTCCTCAAGGCCGTCGCCGGGACCGGCCTCGGCATCCTGCGCTCCGACCCGCACAGCCACGACGACCGCCACCACTCGGTCAGCGAGGCCTTCGGCCGGCTCTCCGCGCCGGTGCGCGCCAAGGCCCACGAGAAGAAGCTGCTCGTCCTGACCAAGGCCAACAGCCGTGCCACCGTGCACCGCCCGGCCTACCTGGACTACGTCGGCGTGAAGAAGTTCAACGCCGCCGGTGAGCCGATCGGCGAGCGCCGCTTCCTCGGCCTGTTCTCCTCCGCGGCCTACACCGAGTCCGTCACCCGCATCCCGGTCGTGCGCCGCAAGGTCCAGGCCGTGCTGGAGGACTCCGGCTTCTCCGGCGAGAGCCACGACGGCCGCGACCTGCTGCAGATCATGGAGACCTTCCCGCGGGACGAGATCTTCCAGACCCCGGCCTCCGAGCTGCTCTCCATCGCCACCAGCGTGCTCTACCTGCAGGAGCGCCGTAAGCTGCGCCTCTTCCTGCGTCAGGACGAGTACGGGCGCTACTTCTCCGCCTTCATCTACCTGCCGCGCGACCGCTACACCACGCGGATCCGGCTGCTGCTCACCGACATCCTCAAGGAAGAGCTGAACGGCGCCACCATCGACTACACGGTGTACGCCACCGAGTCGGTGCTGACCCGCCTGCACTTCGTGGTCCGGGTCGCCCCGGGCACCGAGCTGCCCCGGCTCACCGACTCCGACATCGAGCGGATCGAGAACCGACTGGCCGAGGCCGCCCGGTTCTGGATGGACGGCTTCCACGACCAGCTGCACCTGGAGCTCGGCGAGGAGAAGGCCGCCGAACTCGGCCACAAGTACGCCAACGCCTTCCCCGACGGCTACCGCGCCGACTTCCCGCCGCGCACCGCCGTCTCCGACATCAAGCAGATCGAGTCGCTGCACGGCGAGGGCGACTTCCGCCTGAACCTGTACCAGCCCGTCGGCGCCGGCGACGACGAGCGCCGCTTCAAGATCTACCGCGTCGGCGGCCCGATCTCGCTCACCGAGGTCCTGCCGGTGCTCCAGCGCCTGGGCGTCGAGGTGCTCGACGAGCACCCGTACGCGCTGCGCCGCTCCGACGGCACCACGGCGTGGGTCTACGACTTCGGTCTGAAGCTGCGCGAGGCCACCGAGCTCACCGACGAGGCCCGCGACCGCTTCCAGGAGACCTTCGCCGCCACCTGGACGGGCAAGGCCGAGAACGACGGCTTCAACGAGCTGGTGCTGACCGCCGGGCTGACCTGGCGCCAGACGATGATGCTCCGCGCGTACGCCAAGTACCTTCGCCAGGCGGGCTCCACGTTCTCCCAGGACTACATGGAGGACGCGCTCCGCAACAACACCCACACCACCCGCCTGCTGGTCAACCTGTTCGAGGCGCGGCTGAGCCCGAGCCACCGCTCGGGCGCCCTGGAGCTGACCGAGGGCATCCTGGAGGAGCTGACCGGGGCCCTCGACGAGGTCGTCTCGCTGGACGAGGACCGCATCCTGCGCTCCTTCCTGAACCTCATCAAGGCCACCCTGCGGACCAACTTCTTCCAGCACGCCGCCGACGGCGAGTGGCACTCCTACGTGTCGATGAAGTTCGACCCGAAGGCCGTCCCGGACCTGCCGGCCCCGCGCCCGGCGTTCGAGATCTGGGTCTACTCCCCGCAGGTCGAGGGCGTGCACCTGCGCTTCGGCAAGGTCGCCCGCGGCGGTCTGCGCTGGTCCGACCGGCGCGAGGACTTCCGCACCGAGATCCTGGGCCTGGTCAAGGCGCAGATGGTCAAGAACACCGTCATCGTGCCGGTCGGCGCCAAGGGCGGCTTCGTCGCCAAGCAGCTGCCGGACCCGTCGGTGGACCGCGACGCCTGGCTGGCCGAGGGCATCTCCTCGTACAAGACCTTCATCTCGGCGCTGCTCGACATCACCGACAACCTGGTCGGCGGCGCGGTCGTCCACCCGGCCGACGTGGTCCGCCACGACGAGGACGACACCTACCTGGTCGTCGCCGCCGACAAGGGCACCGCGACCTTCTCCGACATCGCCAACGGCGTCGCGGAGTCGTACGGCTTCTGGCTGGGCGACGCGTTCGCCTCCGGCGGCTCGGCCGGCTACGACCACAAGGGCATGGGCATCACCGCCCGCGGCGCCTGGGAGTCGGTCAAGCGCAACTTCCGCGAGCTCGGCGTCGACACCCAGTCCGAGGACTTCACCGTCATCGGCATCGGCGACATGTCCGGCGACGTCTTCGGCAACGGCATGCTGCTCAGCGAGCACATCCGCCTGGTCGCCGCCTTCGACCACCGCCACATCTTCATCGACCCCAACCCGGACGCGGCCGCCTCGTACGCCGAGCGCCGCCGCCTCTTCGACCTGCCGCGCAGCTCCTGGGACGACTACGACAAGTCGCTGATCTCGGCCGGCGGCGGGGTGTACCCCCGCTCGGCGAAGGCGATCCAGCTGACCCCGCAGGCCCGGGCCGCCCTCGGCGTCCAGACGGGCAAGCTCACCCCGGCCGAGCTGATGAAGGCGATCCTGCAGGCACCGGTCGACCTGTTCTGGAACGGCGGCATCGGCACCTACGTCAAGGCCTCCATCGAGACCAACGCCGAGGTCGGCGACAAGGCCAACGACGCGATCCGCGTCAACGGCGAGCAGGTCCGGGCCCGGGTCATCGGCGAGGGCGGCAACCTCGGCTGCACCCAGCTCGGCCGCATCGAGTACGCGGCCACCGGCGGCCCGGAGGGTACCGGCGGCTGGATCAACACCGACGCGATCGACAACTCGGCCGGTGTGGACACCTCGGACCACGAGGTCAACATCAAGATCCTGCTCAACCAGGTCGTCGCCGAGGGCGACATGACGGTCAAGCAGCGCAACGTCCTGCTGGCCGAGATGACCGACGAGGTCGGCCACCTGGTGCTGCGCAACAACTACGCGCAGAACGTGGTGCTGGCCAACGCCGTCGCCCAGGCACACAGCATGGTCAACGTCCACGCGCGGATGATCAACCGCTTCGAGGCGGCCGGCCGTCTCGACCGGGGGCTGGAGTTCCTGCCCACCGAGCGCCAGATCCGTGACCGCCAGCAGAACGGCCGCGGGCTCTCCCAGCCCGAGATGTCCGTGCTGCTCGCCTACACCAAGATCATCCTGGCCGACGAGCTGCTCGCCACCGACCTGCCCGACGACCCGTACTTCCGCACCGCGCTGCACGACTACTTCCCCAGCGCGCTGCGGGCCCGGTTCGCCGACGCGATCGACAACCACGCGCTGCGCCGCGAGATCATCACCACGCTGATCGTCAACGACACGATCAACCGCGGTGGCTGCACCTTCGCCTTCCGCCTGAAGGAGGAGACCGGCGCGACCTACGAGGAGATCGCCCGGACGCACACCGCCGCGCGGGCCGTCTTCGGCCTGGAGACGATCTGGGGCGAGATCGAGGGCCTGGACAACCGGGTCCCGGCCCGGGTGCAGACCAAGATGCGCCTGCACTCGCGCCGCCTGGTCGAGCGCGCCACCCGGTGGATGCTCAACAACCGCCGCCAGCCGCTCGACATCGCCGGGACCATCGAGTTCTTCCACGACCGGGTCAACCAGGTCTGGGGCTCGCTGCCCAAGCCGCTCCGCGGCGAGGACCTGGCCTGGTTCGAGTCCATCCACGGCGAACTCGCCGCGGCCGGGGTGCCGGAGGAGCTGGTCACCCGGATCGCCGGCCTCTCCTCGGTCTTCCCGACCCTGGACATCACCGAGGTCGCGGACCGCTCCGGCAAGGATGTCGCCGACGTCGCCGAGCTCTACTACGACCTGGGCGACCGGCTGCAGATCTCGCACCTGCTCGACCGCATCATCGAGCTGCCCCGCACCGACCGCTGGTCGTCGATGGCCCGGGCCGCGATCCGCGAGGACCTGTTCGCGGCGCACGCGGCGCTGACCGCCGACATCCTGGCCTGCGGCCCCGACGGCGCCACCCCGGAGGAGCGCTACACCGCCTGGTCGGAGCTCAACGCCACCCTGCTCAACCGCGCCAAGAGCACCCTCGACGACATAAGGGGTTCGGACAACTACGAGCTGTCCAGCCTCTCGGTCGCGATGCGCGTCATCCGCACCCTGCTGCGCACCGGTTCGATGCGCTGACGGACAGCCGCACGGAAGGGCCCGCGTCCACGGACGCGGGCCCTTCCGCGTACCGCGCGGCAACCGGTTGTGGATCGTGGGCCGACCTTCGCTACGGTGATCCCGAACGATCAAGGGGGATCACGACATGGGGAAGAACCGAGCTCCGGTCCGCGCGGTGGGCGTGGGCATCTCGGTGGTGCTGCTGGTCGCCGGAGCGGCAGCCTGTACGTCCGACGACAAGAAGGGCGCGGCCGGGGCCGGCGCGGCGGCGACGGCAGGCGCGCCCTCGGCGGCGCCCACGACCAAGGGGCCGGAGGCCTTCTCGGCGGCCGGCTACCGCGGCCTGAAGCCCGGCACGACGAAGGACGCCGGCCTGGCCACCGGCGCGCTGGAGACCGCGCCGGTCTCGCTGCTCGACGGCTGCACGGACTTCGTCTACAAGGGCGGCCCGGCGCCCGACCAGGCCCGGATGACCGCGGAGGCGGCCACCGAGGCCCGCTACAAGGACCTGAACGCCAAGGCCGACGCGGCCTCCGGCAAGGCGCCCGCCCCGGCGGGCACCGTGCCGCCGAACGCCTCCGCGAAGGACGCGGCGGCGGCCGCCGCCGGCTCGGCCGCCGCGGCCAAGGACTCGGCGGCCACCGCCAAGCTGATGGCGGACGCGACGCAGTCCATCGTCGACCTGATGGTGGCCCGGGAGACCAAGGAGAAGGCGTACCTGGCCACCGGCCGTGTCTCCTTCGCCGCGGCCGGCCTGCGCGAGCTGGTCGCCCCGGCCGAGGCGAGGACGGCCGAGGGCATCGGCGCCGGTGCCACCCTGGAGGCCTTGCAGCAGGCCTACGGCGCCAAGGGCCTCCAGTCGGCCAAGAGCGGCAAGTACGTCCTCCCGGTGGAGGGCCAGCAGGGCTGGCAGTACGAGTTCACCATGGACGGCGGAAACGTCGCCGGGATGGCCCTGGTCAACCGCGAGCTGAAGTGCGGCTGACCGGCTGACCGGCCGCGGAGGGCCCCGACGAACCGCCCGGTTCGTCGGGGCCCTCCGTCGTACGCCGGCGGTGCGACCCGCCCGCTCAGCGCTGGGCGGCGGCGCGCTGGAGGGCGCTGGCCAGGAGGGCGAGGTCGGTGGGGCCGTTGCCGAGCTCGCGGACCGGCCGGCGGGCGGGCGGGGCGCCGAGCTGCAGCGGGTCCACCGCGACCACCGTCGGGCGCAGGGTGGCGGTGCGCGGGATGCGACCGCTGATCCGGGCGGTCTGGAAGGCGGTGACGCCGCCGTCCGGCAGCCGCAGGTAGCCGCGGCCGGGGGTGTCCTCGGGGAGGGCGGCCGCGTCGCCCAGGTGGATCAACAGGTCGGAGTCGGCCGGGTCGTCGGTGCGCAGCGCGATCCGCAGCAGGGCGGCCTCGTCCACCTCGCTGCCCGCGCTGTCCTCCGGGCGGCCGGTGGCGACGGCGAGGTGGATGCCGAGCGCCCCGCCGCGGCGGGCGACGTCGGCGAGTGCGCGGGCGAGCGGCCGGCCGGCCGGGGAGGTGGGGGAGAGCAGGGCGTCGTAGTCGTCCACGACGACGACCAGGCGGGCCGGGACGGGCGTCGCCGGGGCGGGCGTCGCGGGGGCGGCGCCGGGCCGGGGGCCCTCCGCGCTGCGCTGCGCGATGACCCGGGTCGCCGGGGCGGCCGCGGCTCCGACGGTGGCGGGCACGGGCACCTGCGGGTGCTCCGCCGGTTCGGGCCGCTCGTCCAGCGCGTGCCGGTCGTCCAGGCCGTGGCGGTCGTCCAGGATGCGCGCGGCGTGCCAGGAGGCGAAGTCCAGGCCGTCGAACAGCCGCTCCCGCAGGTCGAGTTCGTCCTCCAGCGCCTCGGCCGCGAGCAGCGCGGCCCGGGGATCGGCGCCGGCGTTCACCAGGCCGGTCACGTGCGGCAGCTCGGTGCAGCCGTCCAGGCCTTCCTCGGTGGGCCGGCCCTCGATGATCGTGACGGCCAGCCGCTCGGGGCGCTCGGAGACCGCGAGCGAGGCGACCAGGGTGCGCAGCAGTTCGGTCTTGCCGGAGCCGCGGGCGCCGCCGATCAGCAGGTGCGGGCCGCCCGGGTCGGGGGAGGGCAGGGCGAGTTCGGGGTCGGCCAGGTCGAGCGTGCACAGCTCGTCCCGGGTGGTGCCGAGCAGTGCGGTGGCGGCGCCGATGCCGCCCGCGTGCGCGGCCCAGCGGGCGGACAGCTTGGCCGGGGTGACGGTGTCGAGCTGCAGCAGGTCGAGCAGGCGCAGCGCGTCCGGCAGCGGGCCGCGGACGGCCGGGGCTGCCTCGCGCAGCGGGGCGAGGACGCGGGCCAGCCGTTCGGCCCAGGCGTCGGAGACGGCGTCCAGCGAGACCTCGTGCAGGGTCTCGCGGCCGCGGGCGACCGGGCGGTCGAGCGAGAGCTGGGTGCCGACCTCGCCGGTGATCAGGGCGGTCGCGCCGAGGCCCCGGGGGAGCAGCTCGGGCTGTTCGGCGAGGCAGACCGGGAAGATCCCGACCGCGGGGCCCTGGCGCAGCAGCAGGTCGAGCGCCTGCCTGGCGGTCTCGGAGGCCGGGCGGCCGTCGACCACGACCACGGTGGCGGCGTGGCCGCCGAGGCCGCTGGGGCCGCTGAGCCGGGCGGTGAGCTCGGTCAGCCGGGCGGTGGCCTGTTCGTCGTCGAGGCCGATCAGCAGGCGGCAGTCCTGGCCGTCGGCCGGGCGCAGGTGGGGCAGCCACAGGGCCCAGGCCCAGGTGTCGACGCGCTCCTCCGGGGTGCGGGCCGAGTCGGCGTCGACCACGACCAGGCTCAGGCCGGTCGGCGGGTGCAGGGCGGCGAGCTGGGCGACGACGGCGCGGGTGAGTGCGTCCAGGCGCTCGCGCGGCCCGCAGAGGCCGAGGCTGCCGGCGGTCTGCAGGTCGAGGGTGACCGGGACGGCGGGCAGCGTGGTGCCGGGCGTGGTGCCGGGGCCGCCGGGGCGGTCGGCGGTGCCCAGGCGCAGGGTGAGCGCGTCGGGGTGGCCGGGGCCGCGCTCCCACAGCCGGGGGCCGGGACCGACGGCGTTGAGCAGCAGGCTGGCGAGGTCGGGCCAGCGTTCGCGCTGGGCGGCGGTCTGGCGCAGCCGTACGGCGGCGTGGTGGCGTTCGGCGCTCTCCTGGCCGGGCGGCTCGGCGGTGCGGCCGGGCAGCAGCGAGAACAGGCCGCGGCTCCGGCCCGGGGCGGGTTCGGGGGCGACGGGCGGCTCGACCACCGGTGGTGCGGGCCGGGCCGGGCCGGGTGCGGCGAGCTGGAGGTGCCCGTGGCCGTCGGGCAGGGCGGCGCGGACGGCACCGGCGGGTTCGGCCGGGTCGGGGGCGGTGACCTGCAGCGTCGATTCGCCGATCCGCAGCAGGGCGCCGGGCTCCAGCGGGACGGCCGCCTCGGGCGGGCAGGGCGGCACGAGCCGGCCGTCGAGGGTGGTGCCGTTGGTGGACCCGAGGTCGCGGACGGCGACCCGGCCGTCCTCGGCGATGTGCAGCGCGAGGTGCAGCCGGGAGACGTCCGGGTCGTCGATGGGGACGTCGGCCTCACCGGAACGGCCGATCCGGATCTCCCGGCCGTGCAGCCGGTGCACGCCGCCGGCGTCGGGGCCGCCGACGACGCGAAGTTCGGCGACGGCGGGGGTGTCGTCGGGGTCGTCGGCGGTGGGGTCGGGTTCGTTGAGGCTGAGGACGGCTCCGTCGAGCAGCGGGGGGTGGCCGAGCAGGGTGTGCTCGTCCACCCGGTGCGCCCCGGCGTACAGGTGCACGTGGGTGGCGGCCCGCGGTCCGCGCACGCCCACGGCGCCGGCGAGGGCGCCGGCGATGGCGCCGAGCGCGGTGCCGACGGGCGCGGTGACCAGCACGTCCACGTAGGGGATGGCGGAGCCGGCGGCGGCCGGGCCGCTGCGCGGTCGGAGGACGGTCAGCCGGATCTGCATCTCGCCCGCGGGTCCCTTCTGCTGGTGTGAAGCCTGGTACCCCGGCGCCGTCGCGCACGCACCGGGCGGACGCGGCGACCCCATTGGGCCACACGAGTGGCGAGTGTCCATCCTGCCATCCGGCACGGACGGTCCGCGCACCGTACCGGATTTGACGATCTTGCGATCATCGTCATGGTGGAGGTGGCGGTGAGTCAGGTCAACCACCCCCCTCCCGCCCTCCTGAGCTGGCCCCTCGACCCGCTCCGGGTGTCCCCTAGGGGATGTCCCCCAACCCTGCTCGGATGGCCTGCCGGTCACCTCAAAAACCCGAACGGACACCGTTAGAGTGGCCGCAGACACGGGCCCGGCAGGCTCACCGCACCGGCGGAGGAGCGCCCCGCGCGGGCGGCACGGCGAGGAGTGCGACAGGTGCGGCCAGTCGGCAGCAAGTATCTGCTGGATGAGACCCTCGGACGGGGTGCGACCGGCACCGTCTGGCGCGGCGTGGTGCGCGAGGACGTCCAGGTGCCGGGCAGCGAGCCCGGCCAGCGGGTGGCGATCAAGGTGCTGCGCGAGGAGCTGGCCGCCGACCCGGACGTCGTGATGCGCTTCCTGCGTGAGCGCTCACTGCTGCTGCGGCTGACCCACCCGAACATCGTCCGGGTCCGCGACCTGGTCGTCGAGGGCGAGCTGCTGGCCCTGGTGATGGACCTGGTGGAGGGCCCCGACCTGGCCCGCTACCTGCGCGCCAACGGCCCGTTCAGCCCGATCGCGGGCGCCCTGCTGATGGCGCAGGTCGCGGACGCGCTGGCGGCCAGCCACGCGGACGGGATCGTCCACCGCGACCTCAAGCCGGCCAACGTGCTGCTCGCCTCCACGGTGGTCAACGGCATCGAGCAGATGCACCCGCTGCTCACCGACTTCGGCATCGCCCGCCTCGCCGACTCCCCGGGCGTCACCCGCACCCACGAGTTCGTCGGCACCCCCGCCTACGTCGCGCCGGAGTCCGCCGAGGGCCGCCCGCAGACCTCCGCGGTGGACGTGTACGGCGCCGGGATCATGCTGTTCGAGCTGGTCACCGGCCGCCAGCCGTTCCAGGGCGACAGTGCGCTCGCCGTCCTCCAGGCCCACCTCGCGCAGGAGCCGCAGCGGCCCAGCACCATGCCCGAGCCGCTCTGGACGGTGATCGAGCGCTGCCTGCGCAAGGACCCGGCCCAGCGGCCGAGCGCCACCTCGCTGGCCCGCGCCCTGCGGGTGGTCGCGGCCGGGGTCGGCGTGCACGCCTCCCCGGCGGCGGTGGACGAGGCGCTGGCGGTCGCCGCCCTGCTCCAGCCGGACCCGCAGCCCACCACCGTGCCCGGCGCCGTCCCGGCCGTTCCGGGCGGCACCGAGGCCCGCACCCAGGTGCTGCCGCCGAGCGCCCCCGGCGCCCCCGCGTACGACCCGGCCGCGGCGACCCGGGTGATGGGCACCCAGCCGCCGCCCGCGCCCCCGTACGGCAGCGCGGACCGCACCCAGGTGCTGCCGCCCACCGCCGTGCCGCCGCCCCCGTCCACCGCGCCCCCCGGGCCGCAGGAGGAGGCGCCGCACCCGTGGCAGACCCAGCTGCGCGCGGCGCGGGACCGCAACCAGCAGACCCAGGTCGGCTACTTCGGCCCGGAGGACTACGAGGAGTACGGCGAGCCGCAGGTCGCCCCGCCGCCCTACCAGGCCGGTCAGGGAGCGCCGGGCGGCCGGCCCGGCCACCAGGTGCAGCCGCCGGCCGGCTACGGGCAGGCTCCGCCACCGCCCGGCTACGCGCAGCGCCCGCCGGTTGCCCCGCCGCCCTACCAGGCCGGACGAGGCGGGCAGGCCGGCCAGGACGGGCAGGGCCCCCAGCGCGGCCGCCCGCAGCCGCCCGGCGGCCGGCGGCAGGCCCCGGCGGGGTACGGCCAGTCGCAGGGCGGCTACCCGCCGCCCCCGCCCTCCCCGGCGCCGCGCCGGGCCGAGCCGTCGGCGCCGCAGTACCGGGAGGCCCCGCCGCGGCGCGAGGAGCCGCCGCGCGAGCCGGCCCGCCGCCGTGAGCCGGCGCCGGCCCGCGAGCCGCGCCCGCGCAGCCGCAACCGGATGTACATCCCGGGGCTCGGCTGCCTCAAGGGCTGCCTGATGGTGCTGCTGGTGCTGACCCTGGCCGGGGTGGCGCTGTGGAACTTCACCCCGCTGCCGCACTACTGGGACAACGTCGTGGGCTGGTTCGACTCGGCGCGGGACTGGGTGAACAGCGTCTTCGGCAAGTAGCGCCGTCGCCGGCCGCCGGGACCGGCCGGGACGGATCCGCCGTGGAGCCCGGACCGACCGGTCCGGGCCCGACACCGGTGCCGGACGGCAGGATTGACGCTTTGTCGACAATTTCCGAGATTTCTCGCCCGAGACTCCCGCTCCGGGGCCATCAGGCGGCCCTTCGGGGCCTCCGGGCGCGTAGGTTGGTCGCTGTTGTCCCGCCCCACCGAGCGCGCCGGACCCCCGGAGCGCTCCCGCGCCGCCCACGGAGCAGCATTGGCACGCAAGATCGGCAGCCGGTACACCGTCCACCAGGTCATCGGCCGGGGTTCGGCCGGAACGGTCTGGCTCGGTGAGGGGCCCGACGGCCCGGTCGCGGTCAAGCTGCTGCGCGAGGACCTCGCCTCCGACCAGGTGCTGGTCGGCCGCTTCGTCCAGGAGCGCACCGCGCTGACCAGCCTCGACCACCCCCGGGTGGTCGGCGTGCGCGACATGGTCGTGGACGGCAGCGACCTCGCCCTGGTGATGGAACTGGTCCAGGGCAGCGACCTGCGCTCCCGGCTGGAGCGGGACGGCGCGCTGCCGCCGCAGACCGCCGCCTCGATCATCGCCGACGTCGCCGACGGCCTCGCCGCCGCGCACGCGGCCGGGATCGTCCACCGCGACGTCAAGCCGGAGAACGTCCTGCTCGACCTCGCCGCCGCCCCCGGCCCCGGCGGCGCCCCGCGCGCCAAGCTCACCGACTTCGGCGTGGCCCGCCTGGTCGACGCCCCGCGCCGCACCCGGGCCACCCGGATCATCGGCACCCCCGACTACCTGGCCCCCGAGATCATCGAGGGCCTGGAGCCGCGCGCGGCCGTCGACATCTACGCCCTCGCCACCGTCCTGTACGAGCTGCTGGCCGGCTTCACCCCGTTCGGCGGCGGCCACACCGGCGCGGTGCTGCGCCGGCACGTCACCGAGCAGGTGCCGCCGATCCCCGGCCTGCCGGACGGGCTGTGGCGGATCATCTCCGAGTGCCTGGCCAAGGCCCCCGCCTCCCGGCTGCGCGCCGCCGAGCTGGCCGCCCGGCTGCGCGAGCAGCTGCCGTCGCTGGCCGGCCTGCCGGTGCTCGTGGTGCCCGCCCAGGGCCGCGCCCCGGCCGAGGAGCAGCTGACCCCCGGCGAGGCCGTCTACGCCGAGGTCGACGCCGGCCCTGGCGTCCACAAGCGCCGCCGCGGGCCGGCCGTCCCGCTGGTGCCCGGCGCCGCCCCGGACTCCACCCGGGACACCCACACCAGCCTGCGCCGGCCCTCCGCCGAGGAGCTGGCCGCGTACGCCGCCGAGTCCCGCGCCCAGCGCACCGCGCCGGGCCACCGCCGGGACCGCCAGGCCCTGCTGCGCCGCCGCCGGCTGCTGGCCGTCCTGCTGGCCACCGTCCTGCTGCTGGCCGGTGCCGCCGCGGCCTGGACGGCCTTCGCGGCCACCGCGCCGGACCGCGGCCACCCGGCCCGCCCGGCCGTGCACGGCACCGCCCCGCGGGCGCCTTAGGGCAGGGGGAGCGGGGGTGTCGTCATGACCACCCCCGGAACCATTACCCTGGGGGCGTGGCAGCCGTCGATCCTTCCGAAGAGCTCAAGAACCTCGATACGACCATGGGGTCGATCGAGGCCGTCCTCGACCTGGACAAGATCCGGGCCGACATCGCGGTCCTGGAGGAGGAGGCAGCCGCCCCCACCCTGTGGGACGACGTCGCGAACGCGCAGAAGGTGACCAGCCGGCTCTCCTTCCTCCAGGGCGAACTGCGCCGGGTCGGGGGCCTGCGCAGCCGCATCGACGACCTGGGTGTGCTGTTCGAGCTGGCCGAGGCCGAGAACGACGCGGACACCCGCGCCGAGGCCGAGGTCGAGCTCGTCGCCCTCCAGAAGGCGGTCGAGGAGCTGGAGGTCCGCACCCTCCTGTCCGGCGAGTACGACGCCCGCGAGGCGCTGATCAACATCCGTGCCGAGGCCGGTGGCGTGGACGCCGCCGACTTCGCCGAGCAGCTGATGCGCATGTACCTGCGCTGGGCCGAGCGGCACGGGTACCCGACCGAGGTGTACGACACCTCGTACGCCGAAGAGGCCGGCATCAAGTCCGCGACCTTCACCGTGAAGGCGCCGTACGCCTACGGCACCCTCTCGGTCGAGCAGGGCACCCACCGGCTGGTCCGCATCTCGCCGTTCGACAACCAGGGCCGCCGGCAGACCTCCTTCGCCGGCGTCGAGGTCCTCCCGGTCGTCGAGCAGTCCGACCACGTCGACATCGACGAGGGCGAGCTGCGCGTGGACGTGTACCGCGCCTCCGGCCCCGGCGGCCAGGGCGTCAACACCACCGACTCGGCGGTGCGCATCACGCACCTCCCGACCGGCATCGTGGTCTCCTGCCAGAACGAGCGCTCGCAGATCCAGAACAAGGCGTCCGCGATGAACGTCCTCCAGGCCAAGCTGCTGGAGCGGCGCCGCCAGGAGGAGAAGGCGGCGATGGACGCGCTCAAGGACAGCGGCAGCTCCTGGGGCAACCAGATGCGCTCCTACGTCCTGCACCCGTACCAGATGGTCAAGGACGTCCGCACCGCGTACGAGGCCGGCAACCCGCAGGCCGTGCTGGACGGCGACATCGACGGCTTCATCGAGGCCGGCATCCGCTGGCGCAAGCAGCGCGAGACCAGCGCCGAGTAACGGCGCGACGACAGAGCGAAGGGCCCCGACCGCTGCGGTCGGGGCCCTTCGTCGTGGACCGGGGTGGATCGGAGGATCACGAGGGGGTGGAACGGAAGGGCCTCAGGCCAGCGCCTGCCGGGCGATCAGCGCCACCGCGAGCAGTCCGGCCAGCAGGGCCAGCAGCATCGCGGGGGAGAATGCGGCGAACGGCCCCTGCTGGTCCTGCAGTCGGGCCCGGTTGGCGCGGCACACCGGGCAACGCCCGTCGCTGACACGGCCGTTGCAGTTGGCGCACACCAGATGGTCGCAGGTCATGCGATCTCCTCCTCGCTGCTACAGCCAACGCACCGGACGGGGCTTTGGTTCCCGTTCTTGCCCTGTACGGGGGAGCGGCCGGACGCGGTCGCCACCTCCCACTCTGCCAGGTTCCGGCGGTTCCGGCTCCCGGGCTGTGAGATGCCTCGCAATATTCCGGGCATAAGCAGTCATTCTCCCCCAGATTCGGAGGGCTGTCACGGGCTGCCCCTGCGGGCCGGTTGCCGATTCGCGTATGGTCCCAGACCGGGAGCGGCCCTCCGCGCTCCCTTCGCCCGCCCCCGGACCGGGCCCCCGGGGCGGATCGACCGAGGATTGGCGCCGCCTAGGATGGCCTCCGTGATGCAGCCGTGATCAGATTCGACAACGTCTCCAAGACCTATCCCAAGCAGAACCGTCCCGCCCTGGACAACGTCTCGCTGGAGATCGAGAAGGGCGAGTTCGTCTTCCTGGTCGGCTCGTCCGGCTCGGGCAAGTCCACGTTCCTTCGCCTGTGCCTGCGCGAGGAGCGTCCCAGCACGGGCGCCGTACACGTGCTCGGCAAGGACCTCGGCAAGCTGTCCAACTGGAAGGTGCCGCACATGCGCCGCCAGCTGGGCACCGTCTTCCAGGACTTCCGCCTGCTCCCCAACAAGACGGTCGCGCAGAACGTCGCCTTCGCCCTCGAGGTGATCGGCAAGCCCAAGAGCGCCATCAACAAGGTGGTGCCCGAGGTGCTGGAGCTGGTCGGCCTCGGCGGCAAGGAGGACCGCATGCCGGGCGAGCTGTCCGGTGGTGAGCAGCAGCGGGTGGCGATCGCCCGCGCCTTCGTGAACCGTCCGATGCTGCTCATCGCGGACGAGCCCACCGGCAACCTCGACCCGCAGAACTCGGTCGGCATCATGAAGCTGCTCGACCGCATCAACCGCACCGGCACCACGGTGCTGATGGCCACCCACGACCAGGCGATCGTCGACCAGATGCGCAAGCGCGTCATCGAGCTCGACAAGGGGCTGCTCGTCCGCGACCAGGCTCGCGGCGTCTACGGGTACCAGCACTGATCCCCCAGCGCTGACCCGTAGGGCCGCCGGCCCGTACCGCCAGACCAGAGCAGTACCGACCCTGGAGTTGTTTCCCGCATGCGTGCCCAGTTCGTCCTGTCGGAGATCGGTGTGGGTCTCCGACGCAACCTGACGATGACCATCGCGGTCGTCGTCAGCGTCGCGCTCTCCCTCGCCCTCGCCGGTTCCTCGCTCCTGGTCCGCGACCAGGTGAACAACATGAAGGGGTACTGGTACGACAAGGTCGAGGTGAGCATCTACTTCTGCACCAAGGCGGACGCCCGCGACTCGCCCCAGTGCGACAAGGGCGCGGCCACCGACCAGCAGGTCCAGGACATCAAGGCCCAGCTGGACAAGATGACCTCGGTGGTCCAGTCCTCCACGTACGAGAGCTCCGCCGACGCGTACAAGCACTGGAAGGAGATGAACCCGGACAACCCGCTCATCCCCGTCCTCGGCCCGGACGCCCTGCCGCAGTCCTGGCGGGTCAAGCTCAACGACCCGACCAAGTACGACGTGATCCAGAGCGCCTTCGCCGGCAAGCCCGGCGTGAAGTCGGTCGAGGACCAGCGGAAGATCCTGCAGAACCTGTTCGGCCTGCTGAACGGTCTGCAGACGGCGGCGTTCGTGATCATGGTGCTGATGCTCTTCGTCGCCCTGCTGCTGATCGTCAACACCGTCCGGGTGTCGGCGTACAGCAGGCGGCGTGAGACCGGCATCATGCGCCTGGTCGGTGCCTCGAACTTCTACGTCCAGATGCCCTTCATCGCCGAGGCCGCGTTCGCCGCGCTGCTCGGCGCGGTGATGGCCTCCGGCCTGCTGATCGGCGGCCACTTCTTCGTGCAGGGCTGGCTGGCCGACCGGGTGCAGTTCATCCACTTCATCGGCCTCGGATCGGTGCTCGCGGTGATACCGCTGCTGGTCGTGGTGGGCATGGGGATGGCCGGTGTGGCGGCGTTCTTCACGCTGCGCAAGTACCTGAAGGTCTGATCCCCGGACGCCTCGGCGGCCCCGGACGGCACTGCGCCGTCCGGGGCCGCCGCCGTTCCGCACTCCGCCGTTCCGGCCCGTCCCGCGAGGCACGGTGTCTACACTCCGATGCCATGCTGCAAACTCCGCGCAGGGCACGTCAGGCGGCCGCCCTCAGCCTGGTGTTCGGTGCCGTCCTGCTCGCCGGAGCGGCCACCGGGGCCTGGGGCGGCCCGGGCGACCTGCCGCCGCACCCCTCCGTCGACGCCGCCCGGCCCGCGGGCACCGGGCTCCCGGCGGACCCGGCCGGCACCGCCCTGTCCGAGCAGCAGGCCGAGCACCTGCTCGGGGCCACCGGGGACCGCTGGGGCGCGTACTACAGCGCGCAGGAGTACGCGGAGTTCAGTCAGGGCCTGGACGGCCGGTACCTGGGCGTCGGCCTCTCGGTCGGCCGCGGCGAGGACGGCGTGACGGAGGTCTCCCGGGTCGCGCCCGGCGGCCCGGCCGCCGCCGCCGGGATCGCCGCCGGCGACCGACTGCTGCGGGTCGGCCCGGACCAGGCCGACCACCTGCCGGTCACCGAGGTGGTGGCGCGGCTGCGCGGCCGGGGCGACGAGAGCCGGGCCGGCTCCGAAGTCACCCTGGAGGTCCGCCGCGGCGAGGGCCAGGTGCGCGAACTGCAGCTGCACCGCGCGCTGCTGGACAGCCAGCAGGTCGCCGTCGAGCACCTGGACCAGGGCGTCCTGAGGATCACCGTGCGGGCCTTCACCAGCGGGGTGGCCGACCTGGTCCGCACCGCGCTGCGCGCCCCGCACGGCGGCGTCGTGCTCGATCTGCGCGGCAACTCCGGCGGGTTGGTCGACGAGGCGGCCGACACCGCCGGGATCTTCCTGGACGGCGGCCCGGTCGGCTCGTACCAGGAGCGCGGCGGGACCAGGGAGTTGACCGCCCCGCCCGGCGGGGACCAGCGCACCCCGCTGGTGGTCCTGGTCGACGGCGGCACGATGAGCGCCGCCGAACTGCTCGCCGGCGCCCTGCAGGACCGCAGTCGCGCCGTGGTGGTGGGCGCGCGGACCTTCGGCAAGGGCACCGTCCAGCAGCCCAGCCGGCTCGCCGACGGCGCGGTGCTGGAGATGACCGTCGGCCGCTACTTCACCCCCGCCGGACGGTCCCCGGACGGCACCGGCCTCGCCCCCGACGTCCCGGCGACCACCGGCGAGGACGCCGACGCGCTGGCCCTGCGCGTCCTCGCCGGGCTGGGCACCCGCGCCCGGACGTCGGCACCCGCGCCCAAAACAGCTGCCCGACCGGGCTCCGAAGTGCGAGAATGACGGCGCTATGGCAAAGGAAACGGGACACAAGCTGATCGCGCAGAACAAGAAGGCGCGACACGAGTACACGATCCTCGACACCTACGAGTGCGGCCTCGTACTCACCGGCACCGAGGTCAAGTCACTGCGCGAGGGGCGGGCCAACCTGGTCGACGGCTACGCCTACATCCAGAACCACGAGGCGTGGATCGACAACGTCTTCATCCCCGAGTACGCCCAGGGGACGTGGACCAATCACGCGGCGCGCCGCAAGCGCAAGCTGCTGCTGCACAGGCTGGAGATCAGCAAGATCGAGACCAAGGTCCGCGACGCGGGCCACACCCTGGTCCCGCTCTCGCTGTACTTCAAGGACGGCCGGGTCAAGCTGGAACTGGCGCTCGCGGTCGGCAAGAAGCTCTACGACAAGCGCCAGACGCTCCGCGAGAAGCAGGACACCCGCGAGACGGCCCGCGCCGTGGCGGCGGCCCGACGCCGCCAGGGTTAATCCGCTGGACCCTCGCCCGTCGCCTCGCGTACTATGGCGCAAGCAACACGGACGGTCATCGTCCGAGCTGTTTCTCAAAAAAACATGGGGATGATCGGTTTCGACAGGGGATGTTGAAACAGGGGAAGCGAGCCGAGGAACGCGGCAATGATCTCGTTAACCACGTGTCGCAAAAAAATAATCGCCAACTCTAAGCGCGATTCCCAGCAGTTCGCTCTCGCTGCCTAATAAGCACCGATAGCGCTTGGGTGTCAGACCGGGGGGTTCCCGACCCGGACCCTGGCATAATCTAGGGAACTCAACCGTCCGCCCGGGCTGCGAGGGCGGATGGGAAATCAAACAGCAGCTGGGCCTGTTGGCGGCTTGTCCGTGTGACTGCCAGGGCCGAGAAAATCACAGCGGACTGCGCTCGGAGAAGCCCTGAATTAACTCCACTGGACCCGGGTTCGATTCCCGGCATCTCCACCACCCCATGTTCACACCGAAGGCCGTCCACCGCTCCGCGGAGGACGGCCTTCGGATTTTGTACGCTTCGGAGCAGCGCGGCCGGGGGGGCGCGGCGTAGGATCATCCGTCCGCTCGTTTTCCGGAGCCGGATTCCGCCGCAACCACCGAGGCCATGCAGAGCAACACGGACACCACCCCCGCCGCCGATCACGAGACCGTCCGCGAAC
Source organism: Kitasatospora sp. NPDC048545 (assembly GCF_040651155.1). NCBI lineage: Bacteria > Bacillati > Actinomycetota > Actinomycetes > Kitasatosporales > Streptomycetaceae > Kitasatospora > Kitasatospora sp. NPDC048545. The sequence goes on along the minus strand of NZ_JBEZIQ010000006.1, from coordinate 217,534 downwards.
GTGAGATCGCCGGTGAGCAGCAGCACCTCGACACCGTCTACCACCGGTTGGAGGAGAAGCTCGCCGAGGCCGAGTACATCCTGGAGGACGCCGCCAAGCGGGTCCAGGTCGGCACCCCCGGCGCGCTCGCCGAGCGCGACGCCCAGGTCTACCGGGCCGGCGCGCACCTCCAACGCCTCAACAACGAGTTCGAGGACTTCCTCTTCGGCCGTATCGACCTCCAGCGGGCGGACGCCCCGGAGGAGCACGGCATCCCGTCGAACACCCCGCTCGACCCGGCCGACCCGGCCGTCGCCGAGACCCTCCACATCGGCCGCCTGGGGGTGCTGGACGCCGAGTACGGCCCGCTGGTGATCGACTGGCGCGCGCCCGCCGCGGCCCCGTTCTACCGCGCCACCCCGGTCGAGCCCGGCCGGGTCATCCGCCGCCGGGTGATCCGTTCCAAGGGGCGCAAGGTGATCGGCGTCGAGGACGACCTGCTGCGCCCCGACCTCACCCCGACCCTGGCCGGCCGGGAGCTGGCCGTGGTCGGCGACGGCGCGCTGATGGCGTCGCTGGGGCGTGCCCGCAGCCACTCGATGCGCGACATCGTCTCCTCGATCCAGAAGGAGCAGGACGAGGTGATCCGCGCCCCTGCCGCGGGCGCCACCCTGGTCACCGGTGGCCCCGGCACCGGCAAGACCGCCGTCGCCCTGCACCGCGCCGCGTACCTGCTCTACCAGGACCGCCGCCGCTACGCCGGGGGCATCCTGGTCGTCTCCCCGACCGCGCTGCTGGTCTCGTACACCGAGGGCGTGCTGCCCGCGCTCGGCGAGGAGGGCCAGGTCGCCATTCGGGCGATCGGCTCGCTGGTGGACGGCATCGAGGCGGGCGGCTACGACAGCCCCGAGGCCGCCCGGGTCAAGGGCTCGGCCCGGATGACCCAGCTGCTGCGCCGGGCCGCCCGCGCCGCGCTTGAGCTGGGCGCGCCGCAGGAGCTGAAGGTGGTCGCCCGGGGCGAGGTGCTCAAGCTGGACGCGGGGCGTCTGAGGGCCGTGCGCGGCAACGTGGTGGGCTCCGGCGGCACGCCGCTGAACCTGCTGCGCCCGCGCGCCCGCCGGCTGCTGCTGGACGCCCTGTGGCAGGAGGTCGTCAAGCACCTGCCGAAGCCCACCGACCACTACGCCAGGGAGCAGCGCCAGGAGGAGAAGGAGAGCTTCGACGAGTACGTCTCGGACGAGGCGCCGTTCCTGGACTTCCTGGACGCCTGGTGGCCGGCCCTGACCCCGCGCCGGGTGCTCGGCACGCTCAGGCAGCACCGCCACACCAACCGGATCGCCCGCCGCGCCGTCACCCCGGACGAGGCGAGGCTGCTGGCCGCCTCCTGGCGCCACCTGTCCGCGGAGGGCGAGGGGGCGCTGTCCGCGCACGACGTCGCCCTGGTGGACGAGCTCCAGGTGCTGCTCGGCGAGCCGGCCCGTCCGAAGGTCCGCGAGGTGGACGCGATGGACCTGCTGACCGGCCTGGAGGAGGTCACCACCTTCGCCGACCGCAACACCCGCCAGCGCGAGCGCCAGCCGGTGGAGCGCAAGGAGTACGCCCACGTCATCGTGGACGAGGCGCAGGACCTCACCCCGATGCAGTGGCGGATGATCGGCCGCCGGTCCCGGATGGCCACCTGGACGATCGTCGGCGACCCGGCGCAGTCCTCCTGGCCGTTCCCGCAGGAGGCCCAGGCCGCGCTGGACGAGGTGCTGGCCGGCAAGCCGCGCCGCCGGTTCACGCTGACCGTGAACTACCGCAACCCGGCCGAGATCGCCGAGGTCGCGGCCAGGGTGCTGGCACTGGCCGCACCGGGCACGCCCTCGCCGAGCGCGGTCCGCCACGTGGGCGTGGAGCCGCGCTTCGCGGCCGTCTCCGACCCGTCGCCGGAGGCCTTCGGCAAGGCCGCCAGGGCCGAGCTGGAGCGGCTGCTGGCCGAGGTGGACGGCACCGTGGCGATCGTGGTGCCGATGGACCGCCGGGCCGAGGCGGCCGGGTGGGCGGAGAGCCTGGGCGAGCGCGTGGTGGCGCTGGGCAGCCTGGAGGCCAAGGGCCTGGAGTACGACGCGACCGTGGTCGCCGACCCGACCGGCATTGCCGGCGAGTCGGAGGCCGGGCTGCGGGTGCTCTACGTCGCGCTGACCCGTGCGACGCAGCGGCTGACCGTGCTGTCCGGTCCGGACGACCTGCCGGACGCGGCCGGCGTGCCCGCTCTGCTGCACGGCTGACGGGCCGTAGGGCCGTACGGAAGAAGGCCCCTCACCAGGTGGTGAGGGGCCTTCAGACGTTTACGACACCGACCCGCCATGCTCGCCTCGCGGCAAGTGGTCCCTCGAAGGGACGAAGGTTGGGCCCGGGGGCTTGGATCGAGCCGGTGTCCCGTCCAATGTAACGCATCGGCCCGGAGAGGCAAGGAGTGGGCGTCAGGAGTCCGGGGGGCGCCGACCGGATTGTCGGATCCGCACACTCAATGAACGTTATTTCTGGCTACCCCTTGGAAGGTGCGACGATCGAGGTCTAGCATGCGCAGGCGATGCCTTCAACAAAATGTTGAGCCTGCGGGACAGACGGAAGAAGGAAGCGTCGATGGCGACGGTGCCCAGTGTCTCCAACTCGATCACGGTACGGCTGGAGGTCCCGGCCCGGGGCAACGCCGTCAGTGCGATCACCACGGCCGTGGAGTCCTCCGGCGGGTCGGTGACCGGTCTCGACGTCACCGCCTCCGGCCTGGAGGCACTGCGCATCGACGTCACGGTGGCGGCCTCCTCGGTCGCGCACGGCGAGGAGATCGTCGAGAAGCTGCGCGCGATCGACGGCGTGTCGATCGGCAAGGTCTCGGACCGCACCTTCCTGATGCACCTCGGCGGCAAGATCGAGATGTCGTCCAAGCTGCCGATCCGCAACCGCGACGACCTCAGCATGATCTACACCCCGGGTGTCGCCCGGGTCTGCATGGCGATCGCCGAGAACCCCGAGGACGCCCGCCGCCTCACCATCAAGCGCAACAGCGTCGCCGTGGTCACCGACGGCTCGGCGGTGCTGGGCCTGGGCAACATCGGCCCGGAGGCCGCGCTGCCCGTCATGGAGGGCAAGGCGGCCCTGTTCAAGCGCTTCGCCGGGATCGACGCCTGGCCGATCTGCCTGGACACCCAGGACACCGACGAGATCGTCGCCATCGTCAAGGCGATCGCCCCGGGCTTCGCGGGGATCAACCTGGAGGACATCTCCGCGCCGCGCTGCTTCGAGATCGAGGCCCGGCTGCGCGCGGCCCTGGACATCCCGGTCTTCCACGACGACCAGCACGGCACCGCGATCGTGGTGCTGGCCGCCCTCACCAACGCGCTCAAGGTGGTGGGCAAGGAGATCTCCGAGATCCGCGTGGTGATGTCGGGCGCCGGCGCCGCCGGCACCGCGATCCTCAAGCTGCTGATGGCGGCCGGCGTCGAGCACGCCACCGTGGCGGACGTGCGCGGGGTGGTCCACCAGGGCCGTGAGGACCTCAACGAGAGCCTGCGCTGGATCGCCGAGCACACCAATCGCTCGGGCCGTACCGGCAGCCTCAAGGAGGCCGTGGCGGACGCCGACGTCTTCATCGGCGTCTCGGCCCCGAACGTCCTGGACGGCGACGACCTGGCGACCATGGCCGAGGACGCGATCGTCTTTGCGCTGGCCAACCCGGACCCGGAGGTCGACCCGGCCATCGCCCGGCAGACCGCCGCCGTGGTCGCCACCGGCCGCAGCGACTTCCCGAACCAGATCAACAACGTGCTGGTCTTCCCGGGCGTCTTCCGCGGCCTGCTGGACGCCCAGAGCCGCACGGTCAACACCGAGATGATGATTGCGGCCGCGCGGGCGCTGGCCACCACCGTCGCCGACGACGAGCTGAACGCGAACTACATCATCCCGAGCGTGTTCCACAAGGACGTCGCCAAGACCGTCGCCTCCGCCGTGCGCGAGGCGGCCCTGGCCGACAGTCAGGACGCCCCCGTGCAGGCCCGTCCGACCCCGGGCATCGTCGGCACCCTGGACACCTCCGCCTTCCCCACCGTCAAGCTCTGACGGAGGGACCGGCGGAGGCTTCACCGGTCGCTCAAATGTGCGAATAGCGGTCATACCCGCCCCGCCCGCCCCGAACCCTTGCGACACAAGGGCGAGGGGCGTGTTTGGGCTTGTCAGTCCTAGGGCGTACGGTAGCCCTGCACGGGGCAGGCGTGTCCGACAAGTACGGAACGTCCCCCTGGTCTTCCGGCGAGTCGTCCCGACCGCCGTCCGCGCCCGGTCCGCCGGAGCCGACGGAGCGTCACACCTCCAACGGGCGGGCGATGTTCGGGTGGCCCGGCCGAGGCCCGATTGGCTTTCTCGGGGCCGGTCGGGGCAGGATTCGTATCCAGGCAGGCGGGCGGGCCTTCGAAGGGCTCCGGCGCGCGGCACCGGGTACGGACCCGGCCCGCGACCACGCATTGCCTGCATGAGCACAGTGTGCGGACCTGCGGCCCATCCGGGTGCCCCCCGGTGGGAGCACCGATGGGCCCCCGCACACCGCAAGCGAACAGACCACAGGAGTACACATGAACCGCAGTGAGCTGGTGGCCGCGCTGTCCGAGCGCGCCGAGGTGACCCGCAAGGACGCCGACGCCGTTCTGGCCGCCTTCGCCGAGATCGTCGGCGAGGTCGTCGCCAAGGGCGACGAGAAGGTCACCATCCCCGGTTTCCTGACCTTCGAGCGCACCCACCGCGCGGCCCGCACCGCCCGCAACCCGCAGACCGGCGAGCCGATCCAGATCGCCGCGGGCTACAGCGCCAAGGTGAGCGCCGGCTCCAAGCTGAAGGAAGCCGCCAAGGGCGCTGCCTGAGCCACCCCTTGAACGCCCGAGAGGCCGGGCTCCCCGCGTGGGGAGCCCGGCCTCTCGCCGTACGCCGGGCCGGTGATCAGGCGTCGACCAGCTGCTCGCTGGGGAGCTCGACGTGGGCGCCCAGGTCGCGCAGCTTGTCCATGAAGTTCTCGTAGCCGCGGTTGATCAGGTCGATGCCGTGCACGGTCGAGGTGCCCTCGGCCGCCAGCGCCGCGATCAGGTACGAGAAGCCGCCGCGCAGGTCCGGGATGACCAGCTCGGAGCCCATCAGCTTGGACGGGCCGGAGACGACCGCGGAGTGCAGGAAGTTGCGGGCGCCGAAGCGGCACGGGGTGCCGCCCAGGCACTCGCGGTACAGCTGGATGTGCGCACCCATCTGGTTCAGCGCGCCGGTGAAGCCGAGCCGCGACTCGTACACCGTCTCGTGGACGATGGACAGGCCGGTGGCCTGGGTCAGCGCGACGACCAGCGGCTGCTGCCAGTCCGTCTGGAAGCCCGGGTGCACGTCGGTCTCCAGGGCGATCGCCTTGAGCTCGCCGCCCGGGTGCCAGAAGCGGATGCCCTCGTCGTCCACCTCGAAGGCGCCGCCGACCTTCCGGAAGGTGTTGAGGAAGGTCATCATCTCCAGCTGGCGCGCGCCGCGGACGTAGATGTCGCCCTTGGTCGCCAGCGCGGCGCAGGCCCAGGAGGCGGACTCCAGGCGGTCCGGCAGCGCGCGGTGGTTGTAGCCGTTCAGCTCGTCCACACCGGTGATCAGGATGGTGCGGTCGGTGCCCAGGGTGATGATCGCGCCCATCTTCTGCAGGACGCAGATCAGGTCGACGATCTCCGGCTCGATGGCCGCGTTGCGCAGCTCGGTGACGCCCTCCGCGAGGACGGCGGTCAGCAGCACCTGCTCGGTCGCGCCGACCGAGGGGTAGGGCAGCTCGATCTTGGTGCCGCGCAGGCGCTGCGCGGCGACCAGGTAGGTGCCCTGCGGGTGCTTCTCGATGGTCGCGCCGAACTGGCGGAGCACCTCGAAGTGGAAGTCGACGGGACGGCCGCCGATGTCGCAGCCGCCGAGGCCCGGGATGAAGGCGTGGCCGAGGCGGTGCAGCAGCGGGCCGCAGAACAGGATCGGGATCCGCGAGGAGCCCGCGTGCGCGTCGATGTCGGCCACATTGGCGCTCTCGACGTGCGAGGGGTCGAGGATCAGCTCGCCCTCCTCGTCACCGCTGCGCACGGTCACGCCGTGCAGCTGCAGCAGGCCGCGAACCACCTTGACGTCGCGGATGTCCGGGACGTTGCGCAGTCTGCTGGGGCCCTGGCCGAGGAGGGCGGCGACCATGGCCTTGGGGACCAGGTTCTTCGCACCGCGGACGCGGATCTCGCCTTCGAGTGGGTTTCCGCCGTGGACCAGCAGGACGTCGTCGGTCATCGTTCTCGCAATCCGGGGTGCCAGAGGAGTTGGGGAAGGCTCCGGGAGAGAGCCGGCGGTGGACCGGTCGTACGGGCGCGTTCGGGCCCCCGGCGAAACCGAGTCGGCACGTATAAGGGCGTCCACCAGACGTAGATGGTAGTGGGCGCTCCGGCGGTTCCCGTGAGCCTCTCCCGTGATGGTGCTCTCTCTGGGGCCGCGGACGCCCGCCGATGGGGCCGTACGGGTGTTCGTCCGACGTGGCGGTTTCGCGCGTTGCGGTGTCCCGCAGGGGCCGTTCTGCGGGATCATGTGAGGCATGACGGCGGCCCATTCGCACGGAGGCCGGTCCCACACCGGCCGTCTGCTCGTCGCGACGCCCCTGCTCACCGACCCGAACTTCGCGCGGGCGGTGGTGCTCCTCCTCGACCACGACGCCGAGGGGGCGCTCGGTGTGGTCCTCAACCGGCCGACGCCGGTCGAGGTGGGCAGCGTGCTGGACGGCTGGGGCCGACTCGTCGGACAGCCGGCCGTGGTGTTCCAGGGCGGGCCGGTGGCGCTGGACTCTGCGCTCGGCCTCGCGGTGGCACCGGGGGACCCCGGCACCGGCGAGCCGCTGGGCTGGCGGCGGGTGCACGGCGCGATCGGGCTGGTGGACCTGGAGGCGCCGCCCGAGGTGCTGGCCGGCGAACTGGGCAGCCTGCGGATCTTCGCCGGGTACGCGGGCTGGTCGCCGGGGCAGCTGGAGACCGAGCTGGAGAGCGGCGCCTGGTACCTGGTGGACTGCGAGCCCGGGGACGTCTCCAGCCCCGAACCGGAGCGGCTGTGGCGTTCGGTGCTGCGCCGCCAGCGCGGTCCGCTGGCCCTGCTGGCGACCTACCCGGACGACCCGACGATGAACTGAGCCGGGGGCCCGCCGCGCGACACTGGCCCGGTTTCCCGGGGCGCCCATAGACTTGGCACTCATGAGCACTCTTGAGCCCGAGCGCGGCCTCGGCACCGGCACCCTGGTCGAGCCCGTCCCGCAGGTGTCCCACGGGGACGGCGACCACGAGCGCTTCGCGCACTACGTCCAGAAGGACAAGATCATGGAGAGCGCGCTCTCCGGGTCCCCCGTGGTGGCGCTCTGCGGCAAGGTGTGGGTGCCCGGACGCGACCCGAAGAAGTACCCGGTCTGCCCGATGTGCAAGGAGATCTACGACGGCATCGGCAAGCCGCAGGACGGCGACGGCGACAAGAAGTAGGCCGCCGTCCCGCTCCCGGTGACCCCGCGCGTCGTCGTTTTGCATGGCACCGCGATCGTGCAGTGGTCTATGCCATTCGTTCCGGGCGTGGGCAGGATGTCGGAATGGACCTCATTCCCGCACCTTCGCGTGCCGTCCGCCGCCCGGACGAGGACTTCCCGCTCGGCGCCGCCACCACGCTGACCGCACCGCCCGCGCTGGCCGACGCCGAGCGCTGGCTGCGCGCGACGCTGTCCGCCGCCACCGGGCTGCCGTTGGGCCCGGGCCGGCCGGGCACGGGCGTCGAACTGGTCCTGGACGACGCGCTGGCCGCCGAGGCGTACCGGATCACGGTGCGCCCCGGCCACGCCCTGCTCGCCGCGGGCGGTCCGGCCGGTGCGCTGTGGGCGGCGCAGACCCTGCGGCAGCTGCTCGGGCCGGACGCCTACCGGCGCTCGCCGCTGCGCCGCGAGGGCTGGGTGCTGCCCGGCGCCGACATCGAGGACGCCCCCCGGTTCGGCTGGCGCGGCGCGCTGCTCGACGTGGCCCGGCACTTCCTGCCCAAGGCGGACGTGCTGCGCTTCGTCGACCTGCTGGCCGCGCACAAGCTCAACGTGCTGCACCTGCACCTGACCGACGACCAGGGCTGGCGGGTGGAGATCAAGCGCTACCCGAGGCTGACCGCGCACGGCGCCTGGCGGGAGCGCTCGATGGTCGGCTACCGCTCCGGTCAGCGCCGGGACGACCGCCCGCACGGCGGCTACTACACCCAGGACGACCTGCGCGAGATCGTCGCGTACGCGGCCGCGCGCGGGGTGACCGTCGTCCCCGAGATCGACCTGCCCGGCCACGCCCAGGCTGCCGTCGCCGCCTACCCCGAGCTGGGCAACACCGACGTGGTGGACACCGCCGCGCTCGGCGTCTGGACGGACTGGGGGGTGAGCCACCACGTGCTCAACGCCTCCGAGGAGACCCTGCGTTTCTTCGAGGGGGTGCTGGAGGAGGTCCTGGAGCTCTTCCCGTCCGAGTTCGTCCACCTCGGCGGCGACGAGTGCCCCAAGGAGCAGTGGAAGGACAGCGCCGCCGCCCAGGCCCGGATACGCGAGCTGGGCCTGGCCAACGAGGACGAGCTGCAGAGCCACGTCATCCGGCACTTCGACCGTTGGCTGGCCGAGCGCGGCCGCCGGCTGATCGGCTGGGACGAGATCCTGGAGGGCGGGCTCGCCCCGGGCGCCGCCGTCTCCTCCTGGCGCGGCTTCGGCGGCGGGATCGCCGCCGCGAAGGCCGGGCACGACGTGGTGATGTGCCCCGAGCAGCACGTCTACTTCGACCACCGGCAGGCCGACGGGCCGGACGAGCCGATCCCGGTCGGGTTCGTGCGCACGCTGGAGGACGTCTACCGCTTCGAGCCGGTGCCGGAGCAGCTGGACGAGGTCGCGGCGCGGCGCGTGATCGGCACCCAGGCCAACCTGTGGAGCGAGTTCATGGACAGCGCCCGGGACATCGACTACCGGGCCTTCCCCCGGCTGGTCGCCTTCGCCGAGGTCGCCTGGTCCGAGCTGCCCGCCGAGCCGGCCGCGCGCGACTTCGCCGGTTTCGAGCAGCGGCTGTCGACGCACCTGCGGGCGCTGGACGCGCTGGGCGTCGAGTACCGCCCGGCCGACGGGCCGCTGCCCTGGCAGCGCCGGCCCGGGGTGGCCGGCCGGCCGATCGAGGGCCCGCCGCCGGTTCGGTAGGGACGTGCGGTGGGGCCCGCCGCCGGTCCGGTAGGGGCCGCGGGCGGTGCGGTGGGGCTCGTCGTCGAACGCCCGTCCGCGGCGCGACGGCGGTCCGGTGCTACCCGCCGGGAACTTCTGAGTGGTCATCGGACGTCAAGAACAGATGAACATCTGCCCTGGCCCGACTCGGGTCGGGGCAGATACCGCCCGGTATCCGTCCCAATCGGGCAGTCCCGTTCACCGGCCCCGAAATGATCATCGAGCATTGTGTGCCAGAGTTGCCCAACCCGGCCCGATCGCCCGTACCCTACGGGCCAGGCCGGGCTGCTGACGCGGACACTACGGCCCAAGGCCGCGGGCGGCAGGCGATCGATGAGCAAGTGGAGCACGGTGGGACCCAGGTGAACCGGACGATCATGCTGCCGGCCTCGCTCGACGAGGCCGTCGACGCGCTGGCCGCCGCCCCGGCCGCGGTACCGGTGGCCGGAGCCACCGACCTGATGGAAGCCGTCAACGCCGGACGGCTGCGCCCCGCCGCCCTGGTCGGCCTCGGCCGGATCACCGAACTGCGCGGCTGGCGCTACGAGGACGGCGGCACCGCGGTGCTCGGGGCCGGACTCACCCACGCCCGGATGGACCGCCCCGACTTCGCCGCGCTCATCCCCGCGCTCGCCGACGCCGCCCGCACCGCCGGCCCGCCGCAGGTCCGCAACGTCGGCACCCTCGGCGGCAACATCGTCACCGCCGCCCCGGCCGGCGACACCCTCCCGGTGCTCGCCGCGCTGGAGGCCACCGTCACCCTCGCCCGGGCCGGGGCCACCCGCGAGGTGCCGGTCAGTCACCTGCTCACCGGCCTCGACCCGGTGCGCCCCGGCGAACTGCTCACCTGGGTGCGGGTCCCCCTGCTGCACGCCCCGCAGGTCTTCCTCAAGGCCACCGGCCGCAGCGGCCCGGCCCGCGCCACCGCCTCCGTCGCCCTCGTCCTCGACCCGGCCCGGCGCTCGGTGCGCTGCGCCGTCGGCGCCGTCGCCCCGGTGCCGCTGCGGCCGCTGGAGGCCGAGGCCTGGGTGGCCGGCTGCATCGACTGGGACGGCAGCCGGGAGATCGACCCGGCCGCGAACGCCGCCTTCGGCGAGTACGTGGCCACCGCCTGCGTCCCCGACAACTACGGCGCCGAAGGCTCCTGGGAGGCCGTGACCGAGGGGCCGACCGCCGCGGCCGTTCGGTTGCGGCGTACCGTAGCGGTGCTGGCCCGACGGGCACTGGGAAGGGCGCTGAAGTGACCACAGACCCCATCGAGACCCTCGACGCCGACCCGCTCGGTCTCTCCCCGCAGGTCAGCCGCGAGCTGCGCCCGTGCGCCTCGTACACGCTGCGGGTCAACGGTTTCGAACGGCCCGTCACCGACGCCTGGATCGGCGAGAGCCTGCTCTACGTGCTGCGCGAGCGGCTCGGCCTGGCCGGCGCCAAGGACGGCTGCGAGCAGGGGGAGTGCGGGGCCTGCTCGGTACAGGTGGACGGCCAGCTGGTGGCCGGCTGCCTGGTGCCCGCCGCACTGGCCGCCGACAGCGAGATCAACACCGTCGAGGGCCTGTCGGCCGGCGGCGGCGCGAGCGACGTCCAGCAGGCACTGGCCGCCTCCGGCGCCGTGCAGTGCGGCTACTGCACCCCCGGCATGGCGATGGCGGTGCACGACCTGCTCCAGCGCAACCACCGGCCCACCGAGGTCGAGGCCCGGCAGGCGCTCTGCGGCAACCTGTGCCGCTGCACCGGCTACAAGGGCGTGCTGGCCGCCGTCCAGACCGTCGCGGAGGCCCGCGCGGTGGAGGCCGAGGAGGCGGAGGAGACGGCCGCGCTCGGTGAGGACACCGCCGCGCAGTCCGCCGACCCGGCCGCCGGGGCACCGGTCGACCCGGCCGCGGGGGCCGCGGCCGAGCCGTCCGCCGAACCCGAGGCCGCCGTCGAGTCGCCGGTCTACACCGATGCCGACGCCTGGATCGAGCACGTCCCGCAGCAGGCCGTCGGCCCGCACGCGGCCGAGGCGCACCCCGCGGTCCAGCCGGTCGCCCCGTACCCCGACGGCCGGTACCCCGACGGCCGGTACCCCGACGGCCCGTACCCCGACGGCCAGTACCCCGCCGAGCAGCACCCCGCCGGCCCGCAGACCGTCGAACAGACCCACGCCCCGGCCCCGGCGCCCTACGGCGACCCGTCGGGCGGCTACGACACCGGCGTGTACGACACCACCGTGCTGGCCCCGGTCCAGGTCGGCATCCCCGCCCAGGCCACCGACGAGCACGTCTACTACCCGCCGCAGGGCTACCCCGAGCAGCCGTACCAGGGCACCCCCGCCCACGGCACCTACCTGCCCTACCCGGACGGCCACCAGCAGCAGAACGGCTACGACACCGGGTACGACGCCCCGGTCTACGAGCCGACCCCCGCACACGGCACCCCGCTGCCCGGCGCCGCCTTCGACGGCACGCCGCCGCACGGCACCCCGTACGTCGCCCCGCACCCGCACGGCGCCCCGGTCGAGGGCGGTGCCCCGGCAGGCGTCCCGTACGGTGCCACCCCCGCCCACGGCATCCGGCTCCCCGAGGACGACCACGCATCATGACGTCGCCTACCGACATCGGCGCAGCACTCCAGCAGGACGGCGGCGAGGGCGGCGCACCGGAGCCGTTCGGCCTGGGCAGCTCCCCGCTGCGCAGCGACGCGCTGCCGAAGGCCCTCGGCATCTACCCGTACGCGGCCGACCTGTGGGCCGAGGGGCTGCTGTGGGGCGCGGTGCTGCGCTCGCCGCACCCGCACGCCCGGATCCGCGGCATCGACACCTCCGCCGCGCTCGCGCTGCCCGGCGTACACGCCGTGGTCACCGCCGCGGACCTGCCGCCCGGCCCGGACGGCACCCCCGACGGCGCCCCGGCCGGTCCGGTCGTCGCCGACCGCCCGGTGCTGGCCGCCGGCGTGGTGCGCCACCACGGCGAACCGATCGCCGCGGTGGCCGCCGACCACCCGGACACCGCCCGGCTGGCGGTCGGGCTGATCGCGGTCGACTACGAGCCGATGGAGGCCGTGACCGACCCCGAGCAGGCCTTCACCGCGCCGCCGCTGCACCCCGACGGCAACCTCTTCCGCCACCTGCCGCTGCGCACCGGGGACCCGGACGCGGCCGGCGAGATCGTCGTCGAGGGCCTCTACCAGGTCGGCCGGCAGGACCCGGCCCCGCTCGGTGCCGAGGCCGGCCTGGCCGTGCCGCGCCCGGACGGCGGCGTCGAGCTGCACCTGTCCTCCACCGACCCGCACGGCGACCGCGACCGCACCGCCGCCTGCCTCGGCCTGGAACCCGACCGGGTCCGGCTGGTGGTCACCGGCGTGCCCGGCGCCACCACCGACCGCGAGGACCTCTCCTTCCAGGTCACCCTGGCGCTGCTGGCTCTGCGCACCGGTCGGCCGGTGAAGATGACCCTCACCCGCGAGGAGTCCTTCCACACCCACACCTCGCGCCACCCCGCGCTCCTGCGCTACCGGCACCACGCCGACGCCGAGGGCACGCTGGTGAAGGTCGAGGCCCAGATCCTGCTGGACGGCGGCGCCTACGCGGACGTCTCCGCCGAGGCGCTGGCCGCCGCGACGGCGTTCTCGGCCGGCCCGTACGTCTGCCCCAACGTCTTCGTGGACGCCTGGGCGGTGCGCACCAACAACCCGCCGGCCGGGCGGATGCGCGGCGAGGGCGCCCTCCAGGCCTGCTTCGCGTACGAGTCGCAGCTGGACCAGCTGGCCGCCCGGGTCGGCGTGGACCCGGTGGAGATCCGCCGGCGCAACGCGATGGCCACCGGCGACCCGCTGCCCACCGGACAGGCCGTCACCTGCCCGGCGCCGGTGCGCGCGCTGCTGGACGCCGTCGCGGACGAGCCGCTGCCGGCCCTGCCGGTGGACGACCCGGACGCCGAGTGGCTGCTGCCCGGGGGCCCCGGCGGCGCCGGTGACCCGGCGGCGGTGCGGCGCGGCATCGGCTACGCCGTCGGCATGGTGCACATGCTGGGCGCCGAGGGTGAGGACGAGGTGTCCACCGCGACCGTGCGGGTCAGCGGCGACCACGCCACGGTGATCTGCGCGGCCGTCGACGCCGGTCAGGGCTTCGCCACGCTGGCCCGGCAGATCGTGCAGACCGTGCTGGGCGTCAGCGAGGTCTACATCGCGCCGGCCGACAGCGACCAGTCGATCGCCGGGCCCTCGGCCCGCGGCCGGCACACCTGGGTCTCCGGCGGCGCCGTCGAGCGGGCCGCGCTGATGGTCCGCCACCAGCTGCTGCAGCCGATCGCGGCCAACTTCGGGATGTCGGCGGAGCTGCTGCAGATCGCCGACGGCAAGATCACCTCGTACGACGGGGTGCTCGGGATGCCCGTCGCCGAGGCGCTGGAGGGCAAGGAGCTCTGGGCCACCGCGCAGTGCCGCCCGCACCCCACCGAGCCGCTGGACGAGGCCGGGCACGGCGACGCCTTCGTCTCCATCTCGTTCTGCGCGATGCGCGCGGTGGTGGACGTGGACATCGAGCTGGGCGCCGTGCGGGTGGTCGAGATGACCGTCGCCCAGGACGTGGGCCGGGCACTGAACCCTCGCCAGATCGAGGACCGGATCGAGGCGGGCGTGGCGCAGGGCGTCGGCCTGGCGCTGCTGGAGGACCTGCGCACCGAGGGCGGCGTGCTGCAGAACCCCTCGCTCACCGGCTACCGGCTGCCCACCGCCCTGGACACCCCGGAGGTGCGGATCGCCGCGCTGCTGGAGGAGCGCGACGTGGTCGCCCCCTTCGGCGCCAAGGCGGTCGGCGCCGCGCCCGCAGTGGTCGCCCCGGCGGCCGTGGCGGCGGCGGTCCGTGCCGCGACCGGCCTGCCGATCGGCCGGCTGCCGATCCGGGCGGAGGACGCCGTCACGGCCTGACGCGGCCCGACCCGGTCCGACGCGGCCTTTCGTGGCCCGAGCGGAACCGCCGCGGCCTTTCGTGGCCCGAACGGTACCGCCGCGGAGCACGCGGGGAACTCCCGCGGAAAGCCGCAGGAAAAGGCGAAAGGAATTGCCGGTCGACTTCGGGAGTCGACCGGCAATTCCTCTTCCGGAGGCCGTGGCGGGAATTGAACCCGCGTACACCGCTTTGCAGACGGTTCCCTGAGCCACTCGGGCACACGGCCAGTGAATTCATGGTGGCGGATCCGGGGGAGGAGGGTCAACGAAGTTTTGTAAATTCTGTATGGCAATGTGTGCTACGGTCGAAGACCGGTGGCGGAATTCCCGCCACCCCGGACGAGTGCGTCGTACCCGGTGACGACAAGACGGCGCAGTTCAGCGGCAACCCGGCCGCTGTGGACTGCGGAGGCTCGTCGTCATGGCCTGGCTCGTTCTGATCGTCTCCGGTCTCCTGGAGACCGTCTGGGCAGTTGCCCTGGAATCGTCCAAGGGCTTCTCCCGGCTCGTTCCCACCGTCGTCTTCGGCGTCGCCCTGCTGTTCAGCATGGGCGGTCTGGCGTACGCGATGCGCACCATCCCGATCGGCACCGGGTACGCGGTCTGGGTCGGCATCGGCGCGGTCGGCACCGCTCTCTACGGCATGGCCGTCCTGGGAGACGCGGTGACCGCGGCCCGGATCGCCTGCCTGCTGCTGATCGTCTCCGGCGTGGTGGGCCTCAAGGTGCTGCACTGACCGCACGGGGGCACCGGCCCGCCCCGGCGGGGGCGCCGGCCCCGTCCTAGGCCTCGGGACCGAGTCGATCACCGACCCTGGTCAGGGGTCATCCGGGCGGACGGCTCTTACGATGTCACGTATGACCACAGCCTCCCCCACCTCGGTCGACCCCGTACCGATACCCCTCGACGACGACCCCGGCGGCGGGGTGCTCAGCGGCCGCTTCCGAGCCTTGACACTGGGGATCGTCTCGGTGGTCCTGGTGATCGCCTTCGAGGCGACGGCCGTCAACACCGCGATGCCGACGGCGGCCCGCCAGCTGGACGGGCTCGGGCTGTACGCCTTCGCCTTCTCCGGCTACTTCACCACCACGCTGTTCGCCCTGGTCGTCTCCGGCCAGTGGTGCGACCGGCGCGGGCCGCTGCAGCCGCTGTTCACCGGCATCGCGGTGTTCGGCGTCGGCCTGCTGGTGGCCGGGACGGCGCCCGGGATGTGGGTCTTCGTGGCCGGGCGGGCGATCCAGGGCCTGGGCGGCGGGCTGGTGATCGTCGCGCTGTACGTGGTGGTCGGCCGGGCCTATCCGGAGCGGCTGCGGCCGTCGGTGTTCGCGGCCTTCTCCTCGGCCTGGGTGCTGCCCTCGATCGTGGGCCCGCTGGTCGCCGGGGCGGTCACCCAGCACCTCGGCTGGCGCTGGGTGTTCCTGGCCGTGCCGGTGCTGATCCTGCTGCCGCTGGTCGTGATGGGCCCGGCGCTGCGCCGCTCCATGGGGGTCTCCCCGGCCGGATGCGAGGGGAGCGAGCACCCGGTGCCCGGGGGCACCGACTTCGACCGCCGGCGCACCCTGCTGGCCGCGATGGCGGCGCTCGGCGCCGGCCTGTTGCAGTACGCGGGGCAGCGCCGTGACCTGGTCGGGCTGCTCCCCGGGATCGCCGGGGCGGCGCTGCTGGTGCCGGCCGTCCTGGGGCTGCTGCCGAAGGGGACCCTGCGGGCCGGGCGCGGGCTGCCGACGGTGATCCTGCTGCGCGGGCTGGCCGCGGGGGCGTTCTTCGCAGCGGAGGCCTTCATCCCGCTGATGATGACCACCCAGCGCGGCCTGTCGCCGACGCTGGCCGGGCTCACCCTGACCAGTGGCGGGCTCTCCTGGGCGCTGGGTTCCTGGCTGCAGGGCCGGCCGGGGGCCGAGCGCTACCGCGAGGCGATGATCCGGGGCGGCTTCGTGCTGACCGCGCTGGCGATCGCGGGCGCCGCGCTGGTGCTGGTCCCGGGGTCGCCGGCCTGGGTCGCCTCGGTGGCCTGGGGGATCGGCGGCGTCGGGATGGGACTGGCCATTGCGAGCGTCAGCGTGCTGATGATGAAGCTCTCCGCGCCGGAGGACGCCGGGGCCAACTCGGCCGCGCTGCAGATGAGCGACGCGCTGGGCAACGTGCTGCTCACCGGCCTGGCCGGGGTGCTGTTCGCGGCACTGGGCGGCGGAGCCCTGGCGGCCGCCCACGGACAGGCCGAAGGCGCCGGGTCGCCCGGCGCCTTCGCGGTGATCCTGCTGGTGATGGCCGGGGTGGCGCTGCTGGGAGCGCTGCTCGCCGGCCGGGTCCGCGCCCGGTCCTGACGGTCAGCCGGCGGTGGCGGTGGCGGTGGCGGTGGCGGTGGCGGTGGCGGTGACGGTGGCGGAGGGGGAGGGGGCCGGCGGCGCCGCCGGGGTGCCGAGGAAGGCCTCCCAGCCGCCCGTCGGGGACTGGCCCGGGGCGAGGGTCTGCAGCTTGCGCAGCACCGCCGGGTCCTGGGCGTCCAGCCAGTCGACCAGCTGGCGGAAGGAGACCAGCCGGACCTCCGGCTTGCCCGCGATGGCCTTGAGCACGTCCTCGACGGCGTTCATGTAGATGCCGCCGTTCCACTCCTCGAAGTGGTTGCCGATGACGTACGGCGCCCGGTTGCCGCGGTAGGTGCGGTCGAAGCCCATCAGGTAGGAGTCGCGGGCCTGGGCCTGGAAGCCCGGGTGGAGCGCCGGGTCGGCCTTGGTGTTGGGGCCGCACTGGTTGTACATGATGTTGTAGTCCATCGAGAGCACCTGGAAGGTGTGTCCGGGGAAGGGGATGGACTGCAGCGGGAGGTCCCACAGCGCGCCGCCCTGGATCTTCTGCGGCCACACCTGGGTGCCGTTGCCGCTGCTGTCGTAGCGCCAGCCGCGCTTGACCGCGGTGGGCAGCAGGTTGCGCTGGCCCTCCAGGCAGGGGGTGCGGCTGCCGATCAGCTCCTTGCGGTAGTCGAAGGGCAGCGAGGGCAGGTCGGTGAAGCCGGTGTTGGTGCGCCAGTTCGTCACGAAGTCCATCGCCTGCTGGATCTCGCTGTCCCACTCCTCGGGGGACCACCTGCCGACGCCGGTGGCGCCGCAGAAGTGGCCGTTGAAGTGGGTGCCGATCTCGTGGCCCTCCAGCCAGGCGGCGTGCACGTTCTCCAGGGTGGCGCGGATGTGCTGGTCGCTCAGGTAGCCGATGTCGGAGGCGCCGGCCTTGTGCTGCGGCGGGCGGTAGAGGTCCTTCTTGGACTCGGGCAGCAGGTAGAGGCCGCTGAGGAAGAAGGTCATCTTCGCGTCGTGCTCCTGCGCCAGCCGGCGGAAGCGGGCGAACAGGCCGTTGTCGAGCTCGCCGGCGCCGTCCCAGGAGAAGACCACGAACTGCGGCGGGCGCTGCCCGGGCTGCAGCCGGTCGGGGACGGGCTGGTGCGGCTGGGAGCCGGTGTCGGAGGTGGAGCCGTCGCCGATCAGGACGGTCTGCGGCTCGGGGGCCGGGGCGGGAACGGGGGCGGGGGTGGCGCTCTGCTCGGCGTCCGCGCCGGTGGCGGAACCGCTCGCCCGCTCCCCGCCGGTGGCGTGGTTGCTGCCGCAGCCGGCCGCCAGGGTGGCGGCGGTGGCGGCGCCGGCCGCCAGCAGGGTGCGGCGGGAGAGAGCGTCCATGGTCACTCCGTTCAGGGGGCGTTCGGCGGCGTGCGGGAGTGCCGGGTCCGGCCGGACACCCGGGGTATCGAACCCGTGACCGCGTCAGCATGCCATGGGTGCGGAGACGGTCGAAGAGGCGCAGCGCGCGGTCGCAAGCGATCGCTCGAACGCCGCAACCGATCCGGTCCGTATAACCGTCGGTAGGTCGTGTCGGGTCGTGCCCGCGCGGGGGGCGCTGGCGGGGGCAGGCCGTCGCGCTCCGCGACCGGACGCCCACGCGGTGCAGGAAAGGGGCCTGCAACCCTGCCGATCGGCGGGTGCCGGTACGACCGTCGTATGGACGTGCCTTACAGTCCCATCCGGTTCAATTGTTCCCAGGAAACTCCCAGGAAGAGGAGTTCCGTCGGCAGAGGGGAGCGCCCGTGGGCGTCCAGCAGAGCAGGAGCCCCTGGCCGGGCACCCTGGCGGCGGGAGCCGCGCTGGTGCTCGGCGCCTGGCTGCTGCACGACGGCGGCTCGGCGGTGCTGCCCCCTGCCCCTGGTACGGGCCAGGCCCAGGCCGGCATCGCGCCGGTCTCCGTCGTCCCGCCGCTGGGCCCGTCCGCGCCGACCCGGATCCGCATCCCGGCCGTCCGTCTGGACGCCCCGGTCACCGCGCTCGGGCTGGACGCCGACGGCCACCTGCAGGCCCCGCCGGAGGCGGACCGTAACCTCGCGGGGTGGTACCGGGGCGGCGCCAGCCCCGGCCAGCGGGGCACCGCGATCCTTGCGGGGCACGTCGACAACAAGTCGGGTCCGGCCGTCTTCTACGATCTGGGTGCGCTCCGTCGGGGGGACCGGATCGAGATCGCAAGGGCGGACGGTGCCATCGCCGTCTACCAGCTGTACGCCATCGAAGTGCACGACCGAAAGGACTTCCCGGACGACCGGGTCTACCGTCAGGCCGCTGATGCACAGCTGCGGGTGATCACCTGCGGCGGTGCCTACAGCGCGGAACACGGCTACGACAGCAACGTCGTCGCCTACGGGTTCCTGGCGGACACCACCCAGCCGGGCAAAGCCGCATGACCACGCTCACACTCGCCTCCCGCTGGAACCCGATCGACTGGCCCCTCACCGAGGGCCGGATCCCGCACGCCGTCTTCGTGATCGGCTGGGCGGCGCTGTTCGCGCTCGCCGTCGGCCGCGGCCGCAGCTGGTGGCGCGTCCGCCTGCCCGCCGCGCTGTTCACCGCGGCCGCCCTCAGCCTGCTGCTCGACGTCGTGGTAGACGGCTGGTGGCACCCCTTCCCGGAGGGCACACCGGAGTACGTCACCTGGTGGATAGCCGTCGCCCTGCTCGGGTTCTGCCTGGTGGGCTACCGGATCCGCCGGCTCACCTGGGGCCGCCGCGGCATCGCGCTCGGCCTGAGCGGGCTGGTGCTGCTGATGTCCGCCTCCGAGATCAACATCGGCTTCGGACAGTTCCCGAGCGGGCGCGTGATGCTGGCGCCGTGGCTGACCAAGACCGACGGGCTGGTGCCGGAGAAGGCCGGGCAGACCGTGGCCGCCCCGCCGGACAAGGTGCTCGACGAGGTCTGGAAGGCCCCGGCGGACCTGCCCGCGAAGGGGACCGTCTCGGTGGTGCCGATCCCCGGCCTCCGGTCGGGCTTCAAGGGCCGCGACGCGTACGTCTACCTCCCGCCCGCCTACCAGGCCAACCCGCGGCCGCTGCTGCCGGTGGTCGTGATGCTCACCGGCCAGCCGGGCGAACCCGGTGACTGGGTCCTCCGGGGGCAGCTGAACGAGCGGATGGACGCGTTCGCCGCGCAGCACGGCGGCCTCGCGCCGATCGTGGTGATGCCCGACCAGCTCGGTGCCACCTGGGCCAACACGCTCTGCATGGACTCCAAGATCGCCAAGATGCAGACCTACCTGGCGTCGGACGTCCCGTTCTGGATCCACCAGAACCTGCAGACCGCGACCGGCCGGAAGTCCTGGGCGATCGGCGGCGCCTCGATGGGCGGCACCTGCGCGCTCCAACTCGGTGTCAACGCGCCCGACGTGTACGGCACCGTCCTCGACATGTCCGGGCAGGAGGAGCCGACCCTCGGCACCCGGGACGACACCGTCAGGGTCGCGTTCGGCGGTGACGGAAAGAAGTTCGACGCGGTCGACCCGGTGCAGGTGATGGCCCGGAAGCGGTTCCCGGACACCAACGTCGCCCTGCTCGTCGGTGAGACCGACGACGAGTTCAAGCCGCAGATGGAGAAGATCTACCGGGCCGTACAGGGGGCTGGGATGAAGGCGAAGTTCGAACTGATGCCGGGCGGTCACGGCTGGGTCGTCTTCCGACCCGGCATCGTCCAGCAGATCCCGTGGCTCGCCGGCCAGACCGGGCTGACCCGGTGACCGGGGCGGGCACGGCGGTCGCCGCCGTCGACGAGAAGGGGAAGGGGGCGGCGCGGGTCGTCCCCCAGCGAGGCGCGCAGGGCGGCTCCGAGCAGGGCGCGGACCGCGCGCCGGTCACCCGGACGCCGGAGCCCCGCCCGCAGCGGGTGCGGCGGGCCGCCCGGGTGCTCGGTGGCCGGCTGCGCGCGGCGCCGCTGACGCTGGCGCTGCTGGCCGGACTCTGGCTGATCGGCGCGGCCACCGGCAGCCTGCGCCACGGGCCGTCCGAGCGGCTGCTGGACCGGGCCGGGGTCGGCCTGCCCACGTTCGCCGAGGGCCACTGGTGGGCGCCGTTCACCTCGGTGTTCTGGTGCTCCGGCATCGGCTCCTACGTGTTCACCAGCCTGCTGCTGCTCCTGGTCGGCCCGGCCGCCGAGCACCGGCTCGGCCGGCTGCGCACCCTCGCGGTGCTGGTCGGCGGGCAGGTCGTCGGCACCCTGCTGGGCACCGGGCTGATCGCCTTCGGTTCCTCGGCCGGGGAGCAGTGGACCGCCTCGGTCGCCGACCAGGTCTCGGTCGGTCCCGCCGTCGGCCTGTTCGCGCTGGCCGGGGTGCTCGGGTACCGGCTCACGGTGCTCTGGCGGCGCCGGCTGCACCTGCTGGTGCTGCTCGTCCCGCTGGTCATGACGCTGTACGTCGGTCACCTGCAGAGCGTCCAGCGGTGCGCCGCCGCGCTGGCCGGGCTCGGCGTCGGCGCGCTGCTCAGCCGCGGCCGCCCGTACCTGCGCTCGCTCGGCTCCTCGCACTCCGAGACCCGGGTGCTGGTCGCGCTCTGCCTGGTCGCCGCCGCATTCGGGCCGCTGATCGCCTCGCTGTACGACAACGCCAGCGGGCCCTTCAACACCTTCTCCGAGCTGTACTTCTCGCACCGGCTCGGCCCGGACGAGGTCGCCGACCTGTGCGCGCTCTCGGCACACGACTGCGCCCGCGCGCACGCCGTCGTCCGGATCTTCGACACTCCGGGCCGGCTGATGGCCGCGCTGTTCCCGGCGCTGCTGCTGGTGCTGGCCGAGGGGCTGCGCCGGGGGCTGCGGTTCGCCTGGCTGGTGACCATCGCCACCGAGCTGCTGTGGGCGGGTCTGCTGGGCTGGCTCTACCTGGACGCCGGGCCGGACAGCCAGGACGTGGTGCAGTACTTCGTCGAGGCGATGCTGCTGCCGTTGCTGACCACCGGTCTGCTGCTGGCCACCCGCAAGCGGTTCCGGCTGCGGCTGGCAGGCCGGTCGGTGCGTCGGCTGGCCCTGGTGCTGGGCGGCGCCGCGCTGCTCTCCTCGGCCGCGTACGTCGGGCTCGGGCGGCTGGTGGCCGACCAGTTCGAACCGGGGGCGACCGTGCGGCGGCTGCTGCACGGGCTGCCCGCGCAGTTCCTGCCGCCCGCGTACAACGACCTGACGCCGGACTACCCGATCGCCGTCGGGTCGCTGGCGCGCTTCCTGGAGACGTACTGCGGCCTGGCGTTCTGGGTGGTGGCGCTGGTCACCCTGCTGACGGCCTTCCGCCGGCCCGTGCTCCACACCGACGCCGAGGCGGTCGCCCGCGCCAGGGCGCTGCTGACCCGGTACGGCGGCGGGACGCTGTCGTTCATCACCACCTGGGACGGCAACCACTACTGGTTCGACGAGCAGGGTCGGGCGGGCGTCGCCTACCGGGTGGTCGGCACCATCGCGCTGACCACCGGCGACCCGTTCGGCGCGCCGGAGGACCGGGCCCGGGCGGTGGCCGGCTTCGCCCGCTACTGCGACGCCCGCGGCTGGACGCCGTGCTTCTACAGCGTCTGCGGCCAGACCAGGGACGCCGCCACCCAGCTCGGCTGGCGCTCGGTGCAGGTCGCCGAGGACACCGTGGTCGCGCTGCCCGAGCTGGCCTTCACCGGCCGCAAGTGGCAGGACATCCGCACCGCCCTCAACAAGGCCGGCAAGCAGGGCATCACCGCGGAGTGGTGGGCCTACCACGAGGCGCCGCTCGCGCTGCGGGACCAGATCCGGGCGATCTCCGAGGAGTGGGTCTCCGAGAAGGGCCTGCCGGAGATGGGCTTCACGCTCGGCGGGCTGGACGAACTCGACGACCCCGACGTCCGGGTGCTGGTCGCCGTGGACGAGCAGCGGGTGGTGCACGGGCTGACCAGCTGGATGCCGGTGTACGAGGACGGCGTGCCGGTCGGCTGGACGCTGGACTTCATGCGCCGGCGCTCGGACGGCTTCCGCGGCGTCAACGAGTTCCTGATCGCCTCGGCCGCGCTCGGCTTCAAGGAGGAGGGCGCGCGTTTCCTGTCGCTGTCCGGCGCGCCGCTGGCCCGCACCGGGCAGGGCGAGGAGCCCACCGGGCTGCAGCGGATGCTGGACTGGATGGGCAAGGTGCTGGAGCCGGTCTACGGCTTCCGCTCGCTGCTCGCGTTCAAGGCGAAGTTCCAGCCGGAGTACCGGCCGATGTACATGGCCTACCCCGACCCGGCCGCGCTGCCCGGCATCACCCGGGCGATCGGCAAGGCGTACCTGCCGCACCTGACGGCGGCGCAGGGCGTCCGGCTGATGCGCAAGCTGTCCGGCTGACCGGCCCCCGCGCCGGAGGGCAGGGGCGGGGGAGCGACGGGGGAGCGGGACGGGAGCGACGGGGGAGTGCCGACCGGCCGGCACCGGGACCGCGGTGCCCCGGAGGCGGGCGGGCACGTCGCGGCCCGTCAGCCGAGCAGCTGGGCGAGGGCGCGGTCGGCGTCCAGGTGGAGGTGCTCCTCGCCCTCGGGGACGAGCAGCCGGCTGCGCCACAGGAAGCGGCGCAGGTCGCCGCTGTCGAACCGGACCAGTGCGATGCCCTCCGGGGCCCGCAGCTCGACCATGGTGCATCGGCCGGGCGCGGGCCGGACGTGGACGTCGCCGACGCCGGCCGGCAGCTCGACGCCGGCCGAGAGCAGCCGGCGCGCGAAGACCCAGACGATGTCCCCGGCGTCCCGGTCCTCCGCGTCCTCGTCCAGTGAGAACTCGGCGGGGAAGGCCATCCGGACGGCCAGCGGGTCGTCCGGCAGGTAGGACAGGACGACCCGCAGCCGGACGGAGCGGTGGGGGGAGAGGATCAGGCGGGCCTGGACGGTCTCTTCGACGGTGCGCACGGGGGGTCCCTTCGGTTCGGTGCGGGGCCGCCGCGCCACGACGGGGGTCGCTGCGGCCTCACCCCGGTGAGAGTCCCGCCGGCCGCCGTGATTACCCGGTTCCGGCAGCGATCGGACGTGATCCACGCCACATCGATTTCCGGCCGTACGGGCCCGGCGCGGAGCCTCGCCTGGAGGTCCGAACGGCGCCGGGCCGGTAGGCTGGGCGGGTTGTCCGATCGCCGCCCGACCGCGGGACGGGGCCGAAAAACCGCCTCTGACCTGCGATGATCCCCCTCGGAGACCGTGAGTACTGCCGCCGCCTCCTCGATGCCGCTGTTCTCCGACGTACCGGAGACCCAGGCCCCCGCCCGACCCGCTGGCCACGCCGCGTCCGCCGGCTCGCACCACCTCTCCCCGGCCTTCCCCGGCCGTGCCCCCTGGGGCACCGCCGGCAAGCTGCGGGCTTGGCAGCAGGGTGCGCTGGACAAGTACATCGAGACGCAGCCGCGCGACTTCCTCGCGGTCGCCACCCCGGGCGCAGGCAAGACCACCTTCGCGCTCACCCTGGCCTCGTACCTGCTGCACAACCACCTGGTGCAGCAGGTGACCGTGGTCGCGCCGACCGAGCACCTCAAGAAGCAGTGGGCCGAGGCCGCCGCACGGATAGGCATCAAGCTGGACCCGGCGTACTCCTCCGGGCCGCTGTCCCGCGAGTACCACGGCATCGTGGTCACCTACGCGGGCGTCGGGGTCAACCCGATGCTGCACCGCAACCGGACCGAGTCCCGCAAGACCCTCGTGATCATGGACGAGATCCACCACGCCGGTGACTCCAAGTCCTGGGGCGAGGCCTGCTTCGAGGCCTTCGAGCCCGCGGCCCGCCGGCTGGCGCTGACCGGTACGCCGTTCCGCTCGGACACCAACCCGATCCCCTTCGTGGCGTACGAGGCGGGGGGCGACGGCATCCGCAAGTCCGTGGCCGACTACACCTACGGCTACGGGCACGCGCTCGCCGACCACGTCGTCCGCCCGGTGATCTTCCTCAGCTACAGCGGCAACATGCGCTGGCGCACCAAGTCCGGCGACGAGCTGGAGGCCCGGCTCGGCGAGCCGATGACCAAGGACCTGATCGCCCAGGCCTGGCGCACCGCGCTGGCCCCGCAGGGCGAATGGATCCCGTCCGTGCTGCAGGCCGCCGACCGGCGGCTGAGCGAGGTCCGCAAGGCGATCCCGGACGCCGGCGGCCTGGTGATCGCCACCGACCAGACCGTCGCCCGCGCGTACGCCAAGCTGCTGCGCGAGATCAGCGGCGAGAAGGTCACCCTGGTGCTCTCCGACGAGACCGAGGCCTCCCAGCGGATCTCCGACTACGCGGCCGGGACCTCACGCTGGATGGTCGCCGTCCGCATGGTGTCCGAGGGCGTCGACGTGCCCCGGCTGTGCGTCGGGGTGTACGCGACCTCGATCTCCACCCCGCTGTTCTTCGCCCAGGCCGTCGGCCGCTTCGTGCGCGCCCGCAAGCGCGGCGAGACGGCCTCGGTGTTCCTGCCGACCATCCCGATGCTGCTGGGCTTCGCCAACGAGATGGAGGTCCAGCGCGACCACGTGCTGGACCGGCCGAAGAAGGAGGGCGAGGGCCTCTTCGACGAGGAGGACCGGCTGCTCGCCGAGGCCGAGCGGGCCAACGACGGCCCCGACGGCGCCGGCGGCGAGGAGTTCTCCTACGAGGCACTGGGCTCCGACGCGGTCTTCGACCGGGTGCTGTACAACGCCATGGAGTTCGGCATGCAGGCCCACCCGGGGAGCGAGGAGGAGGACGACTACCTCGGCATCCCGGGCCTGCTGGAGCCGGACCAGGTGCAGATGCTGCTGCAGAAGCGCCAGCACCGGCAGATCCAGCGCAGCAAGACCAAGCCCGCCGAGGAGGCCGACCTGCTGGAGCTGCCGGCCGAGCAGCGGCCGGTCGTCACCCACCAGGAGCTCCGCGAGCTGCGCAAGGAGCTCAACGCACTGGTGGCCGCCTGGCACCACCGCACCAGCCAGCCCCACGGCACCATCCACAACGAGCTGCGCCGCCAGTGCGGCGGGCCGCTCACCGCGCAGGCCACCGCCAACCAGCTCAAGGCGCGGATCGTCCGGATCCGGGAGTGGGCGAAGTAGCGGTCCGGCGGGCCCGCCCGGGCCGCCCCTCCTCCCGCCCGGCGCCGGGCGGGAGGCACCCCCGCCCCGGTGTGTCCGGACTCCGGACCCGGGTCGAACTCCTGCGCTGATGCACCCTGCGGATTGGGATGGTCTGTCCGGAATTCGCGGCGCCGTTGAAGTCGATCACGCCCGAATTTTGGACAACCACTTCCCCCACGACATTTCCTTCACTACCTTTCCCCCACGCTCTTCCGCCGGGCAACCCCTCGCGGGACGGCGCCGCAGGACCGTGCGGGCGTCAAGGAGGACACCACGCACGGCCCTAGCGCGGCCACCCCCACCTGCGCGCGACACCGCCCTTGGGCCGGTGCCGCCCGCCCCGCGAGCGCCGCGGAAAGGATTGCCCGTCGTGACAGCCGAGACCTCCCAGACCCTGGACCGCGGCGTCCGGGTCCTCAAGCTCCTCGCCGACTCCGAGCGGGGGCTGACCGTCACCGAGCTCGCCGCACGGCTCGCCGTCAACCGCACCGTCGTCTACCGGCTGCTGGCCACCCTGGAGCAGCACGGCCTGGTCCGCCGGGACATCGGCGGCCGCGCCCGGGTCGGCCTCGGCGTGCTGCGGCTCGCCCACCGGGTGCACCCGCTGCTGCGCGAGGCCGCGCTGCCGGCCCTGCGCAGCCTCGCCGAGGACCTCGGCGCCACCGCCCACCTGACCCTGGTGGACGGCAGCGAGGCCCTGGCCGTCGCCGTGGTGGAGCCGAGCTGGACCGACTTCCACGTCGCCTACCGGACCGGCCTGCGCCACCCGCTCGGCGAGAGCGCGGCCGGCCGGGCGATCCTGGAGGCGCGTACCTTCCCCAGCCAGCGCCGCCCCGACCAGGGCTTCGTCATCACCCGCGCGGAGGAGCAGTCCGGGGCGTGCGGCGCCGCCGCCGCGTTGCTCGGACTGAGCGGCATCGAGGGCAGCGTCGGCGTCGTGATGCTGAACGGCATGGTGCCCGAGCGGGTCGGCCCCCGGGTGGTGGAGGCGGCGACCGAGGTCGCCGACGCGCTGAGGTAGCGCCCCCCGCCGCCTGCCCCCGGGCGGGCGGACCGCGCCCGGGCGTCGGGTGTGTTTGGATTCCCCTTGTGTCCGACACCAAGCTGCCCAAGGCCCTCACCGCCCCGCGGACCCGCGCGCTCACGCTGTGCGGAGCGCTGGTCACCGCACTGTTCGGCGTGGCCGCCTTCGTCCCGCTGCCGTACACGATCACCTGGCCGGGCCTGACCGCGGACACCCTGGGCACCTACCAGGACAAGCCGGTGCTCACCATCACCGGGGCACCGCTGCGCACCACCGAGGGCGAGCTGCGGATGGTCACCATCACGGCGACCAACCCGGACCAGCGGAACACCTTCCTGCGGTCGATGCAGGCCTGGTTCGACCCGAAGGAGGCGGTGCGCCCGACCGACACCGTCTACCCGCAGGGCAACCCGGCCAAGGCCGAGGAGGTGACCGCCCAGCAGATGGCCGAGTCGCAGGACAACGCCACCGTGGCCGCGCTGAGCTACCTCCACCTCTCGCCGGACCAGGTGAAGGTCAAGGTCGACCTGGGGGACGTCGGCGGCCCGAGCGCCGGCCAGATGCTGGCGCTGGGCATCGTCGACAAGCTCGCCGGCGACGGCAACGGCGGCGACCTCACCGGCGGGCGCACCATCGCGGGCACCGGCACCATCGACCACGACGGCACGGTCGGCCCGGTGGGCGGTGTCCCGCTGAAGACCCAGGCGGCCGCCCGGGACGGCGCCACCGTGTTCCTGCTGCCCAGGGACGAGTGCACGGACGCCAAGGTGAACACGCCCGCGTCGCTGCGGCTGGTGCCGGTCGCCACCCTCGACGAGGCGGTCTCGGCCCTGAAGGCGCTCAAGACCGGCGGCAGCGTCCCCTCCTGCTGACCGGGCGCGGCGACGGGGCCCGGTGCGGGGCGGCCCGGCGGGCCCGGGCCGGGGGTGACCCGGCGGGCTACTCGGCGGCGGCCTGGTCCACCAGCGGCAGGATCCGGTACGGCACCGGGTTCTCCAGCACGATCGCGGTGGACGAGCGGACGATCCCGTCGAAGCCCACCACCCGGTCGATCACCCGCTGCAGATCGGCGTTGGAACGGGCCACGATCCGCACCATCATGTCCCCGATCCCGGTGATGGTGTGCAGCTCCAGCACCTCCGGCACGCCCGCCAGGTGCGCCCGCACGTCCGCGCCCTGGCCCTGGGAGATCTCCAGGGTCGCGAAGGCCGTCACCGGGTAGCCGATCGCGGCCGGGTCCACCTCCGGGCCGAAGCCGCCGATCACCCCCTTGGCCTGCAGCCGGTCCAGCCGGGCCTGCACGGTGCCGCGGGCGACCTGCAGCCGCCGCGAGCACTCCAGCACCCCGATCCGGGGCTCCTCGGCGAGCAGCCGGATCAGCCGGCCGTCCAGGGTGTCGATCGTGTCGTTCGTGCTGCTCACGATCGAAGTGCCTTGCGGGGCAGCGGGGTTGGTCGAGTCGGGCGAACTCGGGGAGTGGGCGGGGGGCATCGCGGCACCGTCCTCCGGTGGGCATTCTGTACAGCTGCGCGGCCGATTCTCCCGCCCCGGGGCACAGCTTGACCAGGAGGAAACGGAACAGTTGCGCGCAGGTCGGCTCGGCGCCACCCTCCAGCCACGACCCCGTGCCCCGGGTCCCCCACCCCGGCGCCGGGGCCCAGCGTGGTCCGTACGCCTACCGGGAGGGCCGTCATGACCGACACCGCCGCCGAACCCGTCCTGCTCGGGGCAGGCCCCATGCCGGACGCGGGCGAACCGGGCCCGCTGCCGACGGGCCGCGCCGACGCGGTGGTCTTCGCGGTCGCCGACGCCGAGCGGGCCGCCCGCCGCTACTGCGCCGCGCTGGGGCTGCGGTGCACCGCGTACGCGGGACCGGAGACCGGCGAGCCGGAGACCGTCTCGTACGTGCTCGCCGCGCCGGGGACGCGGATCGTGCTCACCTCGCTGGTGCAGGTGATCGGCCCGCGCGGCCGGGAGCTGGCCGCGCACCTGGACCGGTTCGGGGACGGGGTCGTCGACGTCGCCGTGAGCGTGCCGGACGTCTACTACGCCTACGACTACGCGGTCGACCGGGGTGCGCTGTCACTGGCCGAGCCGTACGGGACCCGGGACGCGTACGGTGCGGTGGTGCTGGCCGCCATCGGGGTGCCCGGCGGGACCAGGCACACCCTGGTCGACCGGGCCGGCTACGCCGGGCCGTACCTGCCGGGGTTCGTTCCGCACGCAGGGTTCTGACGGGCGGACGGCGGAAGCCCGATGGCGGACGTCCGGTGGCGGGCGTCCGCGACGGGGGTTCGACGGGCCCTACCGGACGGCCGTTTCCACGATCGGCGGGTGCCCGTTCCAGTAGACGAAGACCGAGTTGGCCTGGTCGTCCTTGGTGAAGTCGATCCGCATCCACTGGGGGCCGTTCCACACCTGCATCTGCCAGCCCGGGTCCGGGGTGGCGGAGACCAGCGAGGCCCGGTCGGGCTTCAGGTCCAGCGCGACCTTGCCGCCCGGGATCGGGTAGCTCTTCACGGTGGACGTCGCGGTGGGCGTCGGCGTGGGTCGCCGGGTCGGCGGCGGGGTGGTCGCGGCGGGGGTCGGTCCGTGCGTCGCGGTGGCGGTCGGGGAGGCCGACTGGGTCGGGGTCGTGGACTGCGCGGCCGGGCCCGGCGGTTCGGGGGCGGCGGCCGGGGAGGACGACGTGCCGTCGGCCTTCGGGGAGGGCAGTGGCAGCGCCGTGGGCCGTTCGAACGCGGCGCCGGTCAGCACCGCGTGCACGCCGAGCCAGGACAGCGCCACCGCCGCCCCGGTGGCCGCCGCCCAGGCGCCGAGCTGTACCAGTCCGTTCCGCATCGTCCGCACATCCTGCCGTATTTCCACCGCGTCGGAGACCGGCACCCTCGCCATTCCTCAGGGCAGTTGCACAATGTCCGGACCGGGCCCCGAGGTACAGACCACTCCCTGCTGATGGCGTACCGTGCAGGCCCATGGCAACAGTGCTCGTGGTCGAGGACGACCCCTTCGTACGTTCCGCCCTCATCCGCCACCTGACCGACACCGGTCACGCGGTCCGCAGCGTGGGCACCGCTCTCGAAGCGCTCCGGGAGGTCGCCCAGGTCGGCTGCGACCTGGTGATCCTCGACCTGGGCCTGCCCGACCTGGACGGCAGCGAGGCACTCAAGATGATCCGCGGCCTGACCAACGTGCCGGTGATCATCTCCACCGCCCGGGACGACGAGGCCGAGATCGTCCGGCTGCTCAACGACGGTGCTGACGACTACTTGGTGAAACCTTTCTCCGGTGAGCACCTCAGCGCCCGGATGGCCGCCGTGCTGCGCCGGCTCGGCAGCGGCGCCGCCCCCGTCGCCCAGGTGCTGCGGGTCGGCGGACTGGCCATCGACCTGCAGCGGCGCGAGGCCTCCCTGGACGGGCACCCGCTCGACCTGACCCGCCGTGAGTTCGACCTGCTGGCCTTCCTCGCCGCCCGGCCCGGCGTCGTGGTGCCGCGAAAGGAGATCCTCGCCGAGGTCTGGCAACAGACCTACGGCGGCGACCAGACCATCGACGTCCACCTCTCCTGGCTGCGCCGCAAGCTCGGCGAGACCGCCTCCAACCCCCGCTACCTGCACACCGTCCGGGGCGTCGGCGTGCGGCTGGAGGCCACCGGGGACCAGGCGGGGCACCGGACATGAGGAGGTTCGGGCACTCGCTGCGCTGGGCCCTGATCAAGGCCGCCGTGGCCGGGACCACCATGGTCGCGCTGGCCTTCCTCATCCCGCTCGGCCTGATGGTCCAGCAGACCGCGCGGGACCGGGCGTTCACCGCCGCCGAACGCCAGGCGGCGGCCCTCGGACCCGCGCTGGCGATCACCACCGACCAGGACGCCGTCACCCGGGCCCTGGCCAGCACGGACGCGGGCGGGCAGGGGCGGATGGCCGTCCACCTGCCCGCGGCAGGACAGCCGGAGGCCCCCGGGACCGGCGGCCCCGGCGGACCGACGCTCGGCCAGGGCCGAGCCGCCGCCGACGACGTGGCCACGGCCGGCGGCAAGGGCCGGTCCTTCACCGTGGAGGTGCCCGGCGGCTACGCGCTGCTCCAGCCCGTCGCGGTGGACACCGGGCGGACCGCCGTGGTCGAGGTCTTCGTGGCCGAGGACGACCTCACCCGCGGCGTCGCCACCGCCTGGCTGGTGCTCTCCGCCGTCGCGCTCGGCCTGGTCGCCATCTCGGTGCTGGTCGCCGACCGGATGGGCAACCGGATCGTCGCCTCCGCCCGGCGGCTCGCCGGCGCCGCCCGCTCACTCGGCGCCGGCGACCTCGCGGTACGCGTCCCGGTCGAGGGCAAGCAGGTCGACGGCAGCCCCGAAGAACTGCGCGAAGCGTCCCACGCGTTCAACACCATGGCCGACCGGGTGGTCCAACTCCTCGCCGCCGAGCGGGAACTGGCCGCCGACCTGTCCCACCGGCTGCGCACCCCGCTGACCGTGCTGCGGCTCAACGCCGCCTCGCTCGGCGACGGCGACGCCGCCGACGCCACCCGCCACGCGGTCGCCCAACTCGAGCGCGAGGTCGACCAGATCATCCGTTCGGCCCGCCGCGCCCCCGAGGACGCGCCCGCCGTCACGGTCGGCTGCGACGCCGCCGAGGTGATCCGCGAGCGGGTCGGCTTCTGGTCCGCGCTGGCCGAGGACGAAGGACGCCGCTGGCAGCTGGCCGGCGCCGAACGGGCGGCACCCGTCCCCGTCCAGCGCGGCGACCTGGCGGCCGCCGTCGACGCCCTGCTCGGCAACGTCTTCCGGCACACCGCCGTCGGCACCGCCTTCTCGGTGGACGTGCTGGCCACCGACAGCTCGGTGATCGTGCTGGTCGGCGACGCCGGACCGGGGTACAACGACCCGGCCGCGGCCCTCAAGCGCGGCGAGGGCCACGGCGGGGAGGGCTCGACCGGCCTCGGCCTCGACATCGTCCGCAAGCTCGCCGAGTCCATCGGCGGGGACCTCGCACTCGGCCGCTCCGCCGTCCTCGGCGGCGCCGAGACCCGGCTGCGGCTGCGCACCCGGCCGGAGACGGCGAGGCCCGCGCGGACCGGACGGCGACGCAGCCGCGGAGTGCTCTTCCCCCGGTGAGACGGCGTCAGGGAGGACGACTTCCTTAAGTGCGGCCTAAGGGAGTTCTACCCCTTGCTCAGCCCGCCGGTTCGGCCCCCGGACCGCCGCTAGCGTCGGTCGCGCCGGTCACCCGACCGAGCCGGGCCGGCCGCCCGGACGTCCGCAGGCACTCCGTGCCGGGACGGCGGCCGACCGAAGGCACCCGCGGAGGTAACGCGCCATGACCACCCAGCCCACCCGCCGCTCCGGCCACCGCAGGCGCAGCCGCAAGGGCGCGATCATCGGGGCCGCCGCGGTCGCCGCCGCCCTGGTCACGGGCGGGACGGTCGTCCTCGCCGGCTCGGCCAGCGCCGCCTCGCTCGGTGCCGTCTACAGCCGCACCAGCGCCTGGGACACCGGCTACACCGGGCAGTACCTGGTCACCAACCCGGACAGCAGCCCGATCGAGGACTGGACGCTCAGCTTCGACCTGCCGGCCGGCGCGAAGATCGACTCACTCTGGAACGCCACCTTCATCGCCGACGGCCGGCACGTCACGGTCAAGCCCGAGGCCTGGAGCAAGCGGTTGGAGCCCGGCAGGAGCGTGGTGGTCGGCTTCGTCGCCCAGGGCGCGGGCGCGGCGCAGGCCGAGCCGGAGAAGTGCCTGATCAACAACACCTCCTGCAAGGCCGGCGACGGTCCCGCGCCCACCCCCTCGGGGCGGCCGACCGCCACCGCGACCCCGGCCCCGCCGACCGCCTCCCCGACGCCCACGGCGAGCGCCACCGCCACCACCAGGCCCAGCCCCACCGCCACGACGAAGCCGACCACCCCGGCACCGACCCCCACCCCGACCGTCACCCCCACGGCGACCGGTGTGCCCGTTCCCCCGGTCGGCGCCGGGGCCGGCTTCGCTCCGTACGTCGACACCTCGCTCTACCCGCCCTACGACCTGGCGGCCACCGCCAAGGCGAGCGGCGTGAAGAACTTCAACCTCGCCTTCGTGGTCTCCGGCGGCGGCTGCGTGCCCAAGTGGGGTGGCGTCAGCGACCTGTCCGCCGACGCGGTGGCCGCCCAGATCGGCGCACTGCGGGCGATCGGCGGCGACGTCCGGATCTCCTTCGGCGGCGCCAACGGCAGCGAGCTGGCCCTCGCCTGCGGCTCCACCGCCGACCTCACCGCCGCGTACCAGAAGGTCGTGGACGCCTACGGCGCCACCAAACTGGACTTCGACGTCGAGGGCGGCGCGATCGCCGACGCCGCCGCCAACACCCGGCGCGCCCAGGCCGTCGCCCAGCTGCAGAAGAACGCCGCCGCCAAGGGCAAGGCCCTCGACGTCTCCTTCACCCTGCCCGCGCTGCCCTCCGGCCTGACCCAGGAGGGCGTCGACCTCGTCGCCGGCGCCAAGGCCGGCGGCGTCGCGATCGGCGCCGTCAACATCATGGCGATGGACTTCGGCGACGGCGTCGCCCCCAACCCGCAGGGCCAGATGGGCAAGTACGCGATCGCCGCGGCCACCGCCACCCAGGCCCAGGTCAAGAGCGTGCTGGGGCTGGACGACGCGGCCGCCTGGCGCAAGGTCGCGGTCACCCCGATGATCGGCGTCAACGACGTGGCCACCGAGGTCTTCACCGTCGCCGACGCCAAGCAGCTCGCCGAGTTCGCCAAGACCAAGCACCTCGCCTGGCTGGCCATGTGGTCCGGCACCCGGGACAAGGCCTGCGAGGGCGGCGCCAAGGCCTACGCCGACGCCACCTGCAGCAGCATCGTCCAGCAGCCGCTGGACTTCACCCGGGCCCTCGGGGCGTACACGGGCTGACGCCCGCCGGGTCCCCGGTCGGCCCCGGCCGTCCGTGCTCAGTCCGCAGCCGAGCACGGGCGGCCGGGGCTTCTCGTCACGTTCCGTAGTCGATCGTCTCCGGGCCCGTTCGGGTGGCATCCGGTATCGTCGCTGGTTGGCCGAGCGGTGGACGGAGTGGACAGTGACAGCGGTGCAAGACGAGCGCAGCCCGGTGCGAACCGCACCCGACCCCTCGCCCGAGCCCCTGTCGGACCGGCTGCGCCGAGTGCTCGCCGCTCCCGCCCGGGCCCTGCGCGAGGCCCCCCGCCGTCCGCTGCTGGCCGCCTCCGCGCTGGCGCTGCTCTCCCTGGTCGTGTACGCAGTGGTGCGCCACTTCGTCCACACCTCGATGGTGGACATGATCGTCTACCGGGCCGAGGGCGCCGCCGTCGCCAACGGTGACGACCTGTACGGCCTGCGCGTCACCGAGTGGAACCTGCCGGCGACCTACCCGCCCTTCGCGGCGATGCTGTTCGTCCCGACCACCTGGTTCCCGGTCCCCTTCCTCCGGGTCGCGATCACTCTCGGCAACCTCGGGCTGCTCGCCCTGCTCACCCACCTGTCGTTCAAGCTGGTCGGCTGGCCGCGCCGCGAACTGCGGCCGATCGGCGTGATCCTGGTGACCGGCCTCGGCGTCTGGCTCGAACCCGTCTTCACCACGCTCCGCTACGGCCAGATCAACCTCGCGCTCGCCTGTCTGATCCTCTGGGACCTCACGCGTCCCGACGGACGCCGCAGCAAGGGCGTGGCGATCGGCATCGCCGCCGGCATCAAGCTCACCCCCGGCCTGTTCGCCGTCTACCTGCTGATCACCGGCCGGATCCGGGCCGCCTTCGTGGCCGGCCTCACCTTCCTCGGCACCTTCCTGCTCGGCGCCCTCGTCCTGCCCGACGCCACCTGGGGCTTCTGGACCAAGTACCTCTACGACTCCTCCCGGGTCGGCAAGACCCAGATCGTCGACAACCAGTCGCTGCGCGGGGCCTTCGCCCGCCTGCTGCACACCGCCGACCCCGGCACCGTAGCCACCCTCGGAGCCGGCCTGGTCGCGCTGGCCGGCCTCGCCGTCGCCGCCTGGGCCGCCCGCAGCGGCCGCTGGCTGCCCCGGGCCGAGGCCTGGGGCGTCTGCTGCGCGGCCGTCACCGCGGTGCTGATCTCGCCGATCAGCTGGACCCACCACTGGGTCTGGTGCGTGCCGCTGCTCGTCCTGCTCGCCGCCGAGGCCTCCGTCGAACACGCCCGCCCGGCCGGCGTACGCCGACTGCGCTGGCGGGCCGTCTTCTGGGCCACGCTGGTCGCCTTCCTGTCCTTCGCCATGTGGGCGGCGAAGCCGCTCGGCCCGGCGGTCCTCCACATGTCACCGTGGCGCCAGCTGCCGACCTCGGTCTACCCGTGGGTCGGGCTCTGCTTCCTGCTCGCCGCCGCGATCCGGACGAGGGCGCGCCGCCGCTCCGCCGGCGCGCCGCTGGTCCGGCTGCCCGTGCAGCGCGACGGCGGCGGACCGGACGCCGCCCGCGGCCGTCAGCAGGCCCCCGCGGCCCGCTGAACCGGCGGGGGCGCCGCTCCTGCCACCTCGCCCGGGTACGTACCGGCGCACCTCGCCCGGGTACGTACCGGCGCACACTCCGACGCACGCCCATGCACACTGCGACGCACGCCTAGGCGAGCAGCTCGGCGAGCGAGCCGTCCATGTCCAGCGCGGCCAGCTCGCTGCCCGGCGGCACCAGCCGGTGCGCCCGCTCCAGCCAGGCCGCGACGGCCGGCAGCGGCGCCTCCAGAAGCGCGTCCCCGGCGGGCGAGCTCAGCGCCAGACAGAGCACGCTGCGCCGGCCCGAGCGGGTGCCCCCGGCCGAGGGCTGGGGGAGGGTCGGCCAGATCCGCACGTCGCCCTGGCCGCACGGGCGGAAGGTGCCCTCGACCAGCAGCTCGCGGGCGAACACCCAGGTCACCGGGGAGCCGGTGTCCAGGTGGAAGGTGATGTAGACCGCGTACGGGTCGTGGCTGCCGTAGGACAGCCGCGCCTGCACGGGGACGCTGTGCTCCGGCGAGAGCACCAGGTTGAGCTCCAGCTCGTGTTCGACGACGCTGACGGGGCGTTCCATGATCGTCTTCCTCTCCACCTCGGGGGTGTGCCCGGTTCCGGGCCCTGTGACCTTTGAGAGGGCGGTCCGCACCGGCTCTTACACACGTTTCCGGGATTTCTTCGGGACGTTCGGCGAGGGGTGGTGAACGGGCGGTCGCGCGGCGTGCGGATGCCGATCGTGCGCCTGGTTCTTTACCGTGCGCCGCCCTCCGCTGTCCGGGGATTCGTGAACTTCCCGTCGCGGCTCCGGCGAGGTACTACCCTTTGTGACTACCCGGCGACTGTCCGCCCATCGGCGCTGCCCCCACGTGCGCCGAACGCCGGGCGCGCGCCGGGTCGTGCGCCCGGGCGGGCGCGGCGCGGCCGGTTCCGCGCCGCCGTCGTCGATCCACCGGACCCACCCGGCGCCACCCGGCCCCACGCACGGTTCCACCCGGCGCCACTTCGGCGCCGACGGTTCCGCGCGCGCCACCGGTTCAAGGCTCCACCGGTTCAAGGCTTCACCCGGCTCCACCGGCTCAAGGCTCCACTGGTTCAAGGCTCCACCCGGCACCACCGGTTCCCTCGTCCTTCCTTGCCCTCGTCAGGACCTGCCAGGAAAGAAGACCCCCATGACGGACCGCCCCTTCGCCGGCGGCGGCGACCCGGCCGTCGCACCCCAGCCGGGCTACTACCCCGACCCCTCCATCCCCGGCTTCGTCCGGTACTGGGGCGGCTCCGCCTGGGTGCCCGGGACCAGCCGGCCCGCGCCCGCCGCGGGTGAGGTGCTGGAACCGCCCCGGTACGCGACCCGGCGGGCCGCCCCGGGCGGGCCGCCGTCGCGGGCGGTGCCGCCACCGGCGGTCCCGGGGGGCGGGCTTCCCGAGGGTCAGGTCCCGGCGGGGGTGGTTCCGTCGGCCGTGGTTTCGGGGGCCGTGGTTCCGTCGGCCGTGGTTTCGGGGGCTTTGGCGCAGACACCCGTGGCCGCTGCCGCGCCGGTGCAGGTGCCGCCGTCGGGGGCGGTGCCGACTGCCGGGACGGCTCCGGAGCGTGAGGCGCCTGCGGGTGGGGGTGACACCGGGCCGGTGTACTTCGACCAGACCACGGGTGGGGCGTCCTTCGTGATCGGGCCGCGGGTCGCGGAGGTGATCGGCGGGCCGGTGTTCCGGACGGTCGGGCCGGCGGTGGGGGCCGCTGCCGAGGCCGGGAACGCCGTCGGTGCCGGGGCGTTCGCGGGGTCCGGGGCTTCCGTGCTCCCGGAGATGGGGGCGGGGATCCCGGTGAGCGCGGGGGCCCCGGTCGGGGGCGTCGACGGGCCGACGGCCGGTGCGGTGTCCGAGCCGGCCGAGGCCGTGCCCGGGGCGCTGCCCGGGGACTCGGGCTGGCAGGCCCATCCGCGAGAGCAGCGGGGACTGATGGAGACGGGCGACCCACAGCGTTGGGTCTCCTGGGGGGTGCTTCCGGGAGCGCCCGAGGTGGACGAGGAGCGCGCGGACGAGGAACGCGCTCCAGTTGCCGGGGAGCCGACGACCGGTGCGGCCGCGCCCGCCGTGGCCGTGGCGGTGCGGGAGGCCCTCGGGACGTCCGTCGAGGCCTCGGGCGCGGTGCCGGTGGTGGCGACGCCGGCCGTCGTCGTGCCGGTGGTCGAGGAAGCGGAGGAGCAGGGCGCCGGCGAGCCGGCGCCTCCGGGGCAGGACCGGGGTGTGCCTGCCGCCTCCGGTGCCGCAGGTGCGACCGGCGCGCCTGCCGCGTCCGGTACGTCCGTGCGGCCCGTCGCGTCCGGTACGTCCGTGCGGCCCGTCGCGTCCGCCGCGTCCGCCCGCACCACGCCGATGCCCGCCGTGCGACCGGCCCGACCGGCCCGGCAGAGCGCCGCCCGGCGTCGATCCGCCGCCCCCGCCGCCGTACCGGCCGGGCTGGGGCGCCGACTCGCCGCCCGCACGGTCGACACCGCCGTGCTGCTGGTGGTCGCCGTCGCCGCCGGCATCCCGCTCGGCCGCTCGGTCTCCGACCACCTCCAGGAGAAGCTCGACCAGGCCAAGATGGCCAGCGCCCTCACCCGCCGTCAGGTCCAGGTCTGGCTGGTGGACGACGTGGTGCTGGGGAAGATCGCCGTGCTGATCGGCATCCTGCTCTTCGCGAGCCTGCTCTACGAGGTGCTGCCGACCGCCCGGACCGGCCAGACCTTCGGCAAACGGCTCACCCGGATCCGCGTGGTCGACGCCGCCGCCCCCGCCCGGACCAGGCTGAGCCTCGGCCGCTCGCTGCTCCGGTGGATCGTCCGGCAGACGGGCACGGTGCTGTTGCTCGGTCTGGTCTGGCCGGTCTTCGACCGCCCGGCCCGACGCGGATGGCAGGACCGTGCCGCCCGGACCCGGGTGGTGCGGGCCTGAGACGACGGGTCCCGGGGCCCAGCCCGTTCCACGGCCGCAGCGACAAAACGGGCGGAATATCCCGAACCTTGAGAATGTGTGATGTTCTACTCGGGGCATGAGCACCCACGACCCCTCGGGCCCCCAGCCGGAGGGGGGCGGCAAGCCCTCCTTCGACAAGCAGTCCCCGCAACCGGGCGGCGGCACGCCGGAAGGCCGGCCGCCGGGCCCGACCCCGTCCGACAGCCCGGCCGGAGGCACACCGGAAAGCCCGCCCGAAGGCCCCGCCGGCGGTGGAGCCGAGGGCCCCGGCGCATACCAGGGCACCTACGGCGGGAGCCCGTACGGCGGACCGACCCGCGGCCAGAACCCCTACGACCAGCCCCCGCCCGGCTACGGCACCGGCTACGGCCCCGGCGCGTACGGAACCCCCGGCGCCGGACCCGTCCCCGGCATGCCCCCGATCGGCACCTGGCCCAAGCGGATCACCGCCCGGCTGATCGACTACCTGCTCGTCCAGGCCGTCGCCATCGTCATCGTGGCCCCCTTCGTCACCCTCGGCAACCGCACCGGCTCCGCCGAAGCGTTCTGGCTCGCCTGCCTCATCTGGCTCGTCTACGAGGCCCTGATGACCAGCCGGGACGGCCAGACCCTCGGCAAGAAGGCGATGGACATCCGCGTCGCCATGCTCATCGACGGCAACACCCCGCCCCAGGCCGCCGCCTGGACCCGCTCGGCCGTCTTCATCCTCCCGGCCGTGCTCTGCTGCGCCGCGTTCTGGTGGATCATCGACGGCTTCTTCGGCGTCTTCGACAAGCCGTACCGCCAGTGCATCCACGACAAGGCCGCGAAGACCGTGGTCGTCACCACGAAGCTCTGAGCGGCGGCGCGGAACGCGTCCACGCCCGGCGGCGGATCAGCGCTGCCGGGCGTACGCGTGCTCGGCGGCGGTCGGGGCGGCAGGGTCCGCTGGGGCGGTCGGGGCGGTCGGGGCGGTCGGGGCGGTCGGGGCGGTCGGGGCGGTCGGGTCTGCAGGGTCCGCAGGGGTGGCAGGGTCCGCCGGGGTTGCCGGGGCGGGCGCGGCGCCCTCGGCCGGGCTCGGCTCCGCAGCGGCGGACGAGGCCGAGGTGGACCGCGCGAGCACCGTCACCGTGGTGCCGAGCACCAGCGCGAACACCACCAGCACCGCGACCGCCAGGACGCCCGAGGCACCCGAGACGGCCAGCAGCGCCACCGTACTGGCGACGACGGTGAACGAACCGAGGCAGAACTGGGCAGCGGAGGGACGCGGCATGGCGGGGGTCCTTCGCACGTCGGGGGAAACGGGCGGGAATGAAGCCGGTGCCAGAAGTCCTACCCGGCAAGGGAGTTCACTACCTCCAGGCTAGTCCCCCGGCCCGGGGGCACAGGGGGCGCACGGGCTCACCCCGGGGTCGTCCGCCCCGGTCTGTACGGTGAACCGGTACGTGCCGACACCACGCACCACCCAGCACCACCGGGCGCCACCAGGCACCCGTCACCACACCCCGGGGGAACCGACCGTGCCCGTGCCCGCCGACTGGCCCACCACCGAAGCCCAAGCACTCGCGGAACAAGAACGGCTGCGCCCGCTCGTCCGGGCCCACGACGACCAGGACACCCCGGTCGAACTCATCGCCGGCGTGGACGTCGCCTACGACGACGAGCACGACCTCGTCGCCGCCGCAGCCGTCCTCCTCGACCGGGACACCCTCGACGTCGTGGAACAAGCCACCGCCGTCGGCCGCATCGCCTTCCCCTACGTCCCCGGACTCCTCGCCTTCCGCGAGATCCCCGCCGTCCTCGACGCACTCGCCGCCCTCACCCGCACCCCCGACACCGTCGTCTGCGACGGCTACGGCCTCGCCCACCCCCGCCGCCTCGGCCTCGCCAGCCACCTCGGCGTCCTCACCGGACTGCGCACCCTCGGCGTCGCCAAGACCCCCTTCACCTTCGACCACCACCAACCCGACGCACCCCGCGGCTCCTCCACCCCGCTCACCGACCCCGCCACCGGCGAAGAGGTCGGCCGCGCCCTGCGGACCCGGCCCGGCGTCAAACCCGTCTTCGTCTCCGTCGGCCACCGGATCAGCCTCGACACCGCCGTCAGCACCACCCTCGACCTCGCCCGCCGGTACCGCCTCCCCGAGACCACCCGGCACGCCGACGCCCTCTGCCGTCGCGCCCTCAGCCAAGCCCAGCACAATGGGACGACCGCGAACTGACCAAGCCCCGGGCAGGATTCGTGCCCGGTGTGTTAGACATGAGACACCGGGGCCCGGCCCCGACGACCACGGACGGACGCACGGGGGAGGCGCCGACATGGGATCAGGCACGGGTACCGGCTCGACCGGCGGAGCCGGACAGGGCTACCGCGTCGAAATCGAACAACTCCGCAGCTTCGCCGGCCAAGTACGGCTCCTGCTCGCCGACTTCCAGAAACACGCCGACGGCACCGGCACCCACGGCCGCAGCGGCGTCGGCAAGAACGCCTTCGGCACCTTCGCCGAAGCCACCGAGATCCACGGCCGCTACAGCACCATGCGGGACGCCCTCCGCGACCTCCTCAACCAACTCCAGGAAGCCGTCGAGGAAGCCCAGCGGAAAGCCGACCTCACCGCCACCAACTACGAAGAACACGACCAGCACACCGCGAAGAAGCTCAAACTCGGCGGCGACGGCTGGTCCGTCGACCAGCCCTCCGCAACCAGCCAGGCCGCGCAGGAGAAGAACCTCACTCCCTCCAACCGCGGCAACGCCACCATCTAGCCACCGCCCGCCCGGACACGAACGGAGGCGAACCGCCCGTGGTCTACACCGACTTCACCAAATACAGCCACGCCCAGCTCCGCACCATGGCACAAGCCCTCGACCCCGGCGCGGTCATGGCCGCCGGAGACCCCTGGCGCACCGCCTCCGACACCCTCAAACAGATCCGCCTCACCCTCACCAAAGCCAGCACCGAAGCCGCCACCACCTGGGAAGGCAGCACCAGCGACGCCTTCCACACCCGCATGCTCAACCTGGCCGCCAGCATCAACAACGCCGCCGCCTACGCCAACGACGCGGCCAACATCCTCCACAACGTCTCCGACGCCATGGCCAAGGCCAAACGCGAAATGCCCGAAGAACCCGGCAACTGGGACGAGTTCAAGGACAACGTCAGCGACGGCGTCTCCGCCCTCTTCGGCAGCGGCGACGACGAACACATCCCCATCGCCGACCGCAAGAAGGCCGAAGCCGCCGCCATCATGCAAACCCTCGCCATGCACTACCGCATCGCGACCCCGGCGCTGAAGGCTCCGCCGCCCTACGACCCCAAGAAGCCGCCGGTGCGGAGGGATGAGGGTGCGGACGGATCGCAGGACGATCCGAGTGGGGCTGCGGCGGCGGCCGCGATGGTGTCCGGTACGTCGGTGGGTGCGGCGGGAGCATCGACACGGGGCGCGAACGTGCCGCCGCCGCAGCGGTCGAAGTCCGCCCAATCTTCGATGCAGGGTCGGTCCGCACCGAGGAACGCGACTGTTGCCCCGACCGACTCGGGTATCAGGGGCGGTACGGCGCAGGCTCTGCCGAAGCCGTCGG
This sequence comes from Kitasatospora sp. NPDC048545, assembly GCF_040651155.1. NCBI lineage: Bacteria > Bacillati > Actinomycetota > Actinomycetes > Kitasatosporales > Streptomycetaceae > Kitasatospora > Kitasatospora sp. NPDC048545. The sequence goes on along the minus strand of NZ_JBEZIQ010000006.1, from coordinate 176,042 downwards.
GTTCGTCGAGCCGGGGACCTGCCGAGGGAATCTCAGGCAGGCCCGTGCTGCCTCCCAACGGGAGTGTGCCGAGCCCCGGGCTTGCTGGGACCCAAACTTCTGGGCTCCACGTCGTGAATAGTGGAACACCTGCTGGTGGGCTGTTCGGGGGCGGTGAGCATGAGACCGTCCGGCCTTCAGGGCCGAGCTCGACACTTCAGCCGGTCGGGCCGATCGTCGGCCAGGGAAAGTCAGGCCCAGGCACCAGAGAGATCCCGGGCAGTGCGACACCAGCTGAACCTTCCGGGCCGCGCAACGGGCGTGTCGGCGGTGGCGGTGACGTTCACCCGGGCGCCGGCGTCGGAGGCCGTGGAGTACTCGGCGGCAAGCCGTCAGCGGGGTCCTCGGCCCGGCCAGGTGGCGTTGCCGGGCAAGTAGCGAAGCCTGGGGCAGGGGCCCAGGGCAAGCAGTCCTTCACGGAAGGTGGATCCGGGCTTGGAGCCCGAAGCAGGCTCAGGGGTGAGCCCGGTGCCGTGGGTGCGAACGGGATGTCTCCTGGTGCTCCGCTGAGCGGGACCCAAGGGCGGAAGCGGGACCGGAGGAAGGACGGCAAGCGGCCGGACTACCTCGTCGAGGATGAGGAGACCTGGGCGTCGGACAAGCCGACCAACCCGAACGTGGTGGAATGAAGCCGGTCCATGGACGGACGGGTGATCTGATCGCATCCCGCAGGTCGGTGACCTGCGGGATGCCTCGCTGAGTGGGGTGACCGGGTTTGATGAGCCGCCGGGTGGCGCGTGGTGCGGCGGCTCTGGCCGCAGGGGTTCTGATGGCGGGCTTTGCCGTTCCGGCGGCGTCAGCCGATCAGGTCAGGGATCAACAGTGGGCTTTGAAGACCTTCGAAGCCGAGACGAAGGTCTGGCCCATCAGCCAGGGTGACGGCGTGGTCGTAGCCGTGATTGACACCGGGGTCAGCCAGGACCAGCCGGATCTGACCGGGCAGGTGCTTCCCGGGGCTGACTTCTCCGGCGGTGGCTCGGACGGACGAGTGGACTCTGACGGTCATGGCACCGGTATGGCCAGCCTGATCGCAGGGCACGGACATGGTTCCCAGGCAGGGGTGATGGGCCTCGCCCCGAAAGCGAAGATCCTTCCGGTCAAAGTGATCACTGACAGCAGTGATGGCCAAGACGCTCAGCCCACGCCGGATTCCCAGCAGAACGAATTCGCTGATGCGATTCGCTTTGCGGCAGATCACGGCGCGAAGGTCGCCAACATTTCACTCGGCGGGAACTACCGCCTCGACTCGAAGCTCCGGAAGGCTGTCAACTACGCGGTGTCGAAGGACGTCGTGCTGGTCGCCGCTACCGGAAACAGCGCTTCTGGGTTGGGTGCTGAGTATCCGGCGGCGTTTCCGGGGGTCGTGGCCGTTGGGGCTGTGGACTCCAACGGGGCAGTGTGGGAGCGTTCCACCTCAGGCATCGAGACCACACTTGCCGCGCCTGGAGTGGGGATCTACCGCTCCGCGCCCAAGTCATCGACGGGATACGAGCGTAGGAACGGCACCTCGGATTCCACGGCCTATGTCTCTGCGACGGCGGCTCTCATTCGTGCCAAGTATCCGAACTTGTCCGCAGGGCAGGTGATCAATCGGATGATCAAGTCGGCCGTACCTCCGGCCGATGGGTCGGTGGTGCCGAACAACCAGTACGGCTACGGGCTCGTTGCGCCGGCGAAGGCTCTGGAAGCAAATCCGGCCGTGGACAACGGGCCGCGGGACAATCCCCTCACGGGCCGGAAGGAATCGCGAGGCACACCTCCTCCGGTGGATGAGGAAACGGACGAGCCCTCTCCGGCGGCCGTGGTTCCTGAGGGGGGCAGCGGCCGTAGTAGCGGGATCGGGTTTGGTGTCGGGGTGGCGATCGGCGTGGTGCTTTGGGCCGTGCTCGTCGGCGCTGTGGTGTTCGTTGTCGTATTGGTGGTGCGGGCGCGGCGGCGGAGGCGGGTGGCGGCTGCCGGGGCGTTCCAGCAGCCGCCGTACGGTGGGTCGTAGCGGTGATTGCTCGGCCCGGTGTTGTGCCGGGGGCAGGGTAGGGGGTCGGGGGCTGGCAGCATTTCGGCGGCGGCTGGCGTTCCTGCTGCTGGTGGGGCGTCCGCGGTGGCGGCCATGCTGGGCCCATGAGCACTTCTGAGAGCGCCGCGAACGCGGTGGATCCCGTGAACGCCGTGAGCCCTGTGGATGTCGTGAGCGCCGCTGCCGGGGAGGTCGTCCCGGACACCAAGGACTGGACCTGGGTGCTCGAACGTCCTTGCCCCGAGTGCGGGTTGGACACGCCGCGGGTGGTGCGCGAGGACGTTGCCGGGATGGTCCGGGCGAATGCGGAGGGCTGGCTGGCGGTGCTGGCGGGGGGCGGGGACGGGCTGCGCCGACGGCCGGAGCCGGGGGTCTGGTCGGACCTGGAGTACGCGTGCCACGTCCGGGACGTCTTCCGGTTGTTCCTGGTGCGGCTGGGTCTCATGCTCGACCGGGACGACCCGCTGTTCCCGAACTGGGACCAGGACGAGACGGCTGTCGCCGAGCGCTACGGGGAGCAGTTGCCGGGGGTGGTGGCGGGGGAGCTGGCGGAGGCCGCGGAGGCGTTGGCGGCCGCGTTCGAGCGGGTGGCCGGTGAGCAGTGGCGGCGGACGGGGAGCCGCAGTGACGGGGCGCGGTTCACGGTGGAGTCGTTCTCCCGGTATCTGATCCACGACCCGGTGCACCACTTGTTCGACGTGACGGGCGAGCGGGTCTGAGACCGCCCCCGGGGCAGGGTGTCGGGGCGCGCGCGGGGTGTGCGTGGTCCGGGAGGGGCGCGCGGGGCGCGAGGTCACCAGCCGGAGGCCTCGCGCAGCATGGTGCGGCGCAGTCGGCCGGCCACGCTGGCGGCGTCGGTGCCGATGACGTCGGCGATCTCGGGGGCGGCGAGGCCGACGACGTAGTGCAGGATGGCCAGGTCGTCGTCGGCCGGGCGGCGGTCCGGGTCCGGGCCCGGATCGGGCGGTTCCAGCCGGGTGTGCTCGGCGACGGTGCCGCGCAGGATCTCCCAGGCGTGCGCGGTCGGGTTGGAGCTTCCCATCAACTCGCGCCAGTGCACCGCGATTTCGGCGAATGCCTGATGGACGGCGGTGGCCGCGTCGCTGTGCTCGGTCAGCCACACGCGGGCGTAGCTGAGGTACCGGGGGCGGTGGAGTTCGCAGAACGCGGTGAACTCCAGTGGTACGTCCTCCGGCTCGCCGGGCCCCGGGGGTGGCTCGGCAGAAGTCGCTTGACGGTTGGTCATCTCGTCTTCTCGGAAAGGGAGATGGGTTTCTGACGGTCGATCATCTGTGCTCACTCTACGGTAGGCCCTCGGTGCGCTGGGTGACCAATCCGATGGAATGCCCGGAACCCGTCGCCGCCCGGCCGGTTCCGGTGACGACCGGGTGCGGCAGGGCGGCGGAACGGCCGGGCGGGGTGCCGGCGCGGGGCCGGCGGGTGGTGCTGCGCAGTGGCGTGGGAGGCGTAGGTGCGAGCGCGTCGCAGCTGGTCAGAGGGTGTAGGGCGACTGTGACTGCAAGGCAGTTGATGTGCCACCGTAGGCCCTGCGGCGGCTGACGTCCACGCCCGCGGCGCGAACCCGGGCCCGCACAACCACCCGCGCAACCGTGCTCGCGATCACAGCGAAGATCACTGCGTCGAGGGGCGCGGACGCTGGTACGGGCGCCGGGACAACCACACGCATGGACGCATCGGGGGCCGGGGCCGGGGCGGCGGGTGGCCGGGCGGCGGAGCGGTGCCGGTGCGGGTGGTCCGGCCCTGTCGTGGGCGGCTGCGCGGTTCGTCGGTGCCCCGGCGGCCTGAAGCTGGCCTCGGCGGCCGGGGCGGTGCGGACGGGCGGTGCGGTCGCCCGTCGGTGGTCGTCCGTCAGGAGGTCGTGCGGGCCTCCGACGGGGAGATCCGGTCGGCGGCGGTGTCCCGTTCGGTCTGGGTGGGGAAGGACTCGACGGCCCGGCGCCGGGCCGCCTGCGCGGCGGTGGCCGCCGCTGCCGCTGCCGCTGCGGCCGCTCCGGCGGCGGCCTCCTCGCGCTCGCACCGGTGCGCCGCCTGGGCGGGGTGTGCCGCCGGAGCGTGTCCGCCGGTGGTGCCGTGTCCGGGGGTGGTGTGCCCGCCGGTGGCGCCGTGCCCGCCGGGGGGCCGTCGGCGGCGGCCGACCGCGGTCCGGGCGGCGTGTTCCTCGGCCGCCTGTCTAGCGGCCAGGTAGGCCTGCACGGCCGCCATGCCGTAGACCGGCTGGATGAGCTGGTGGCCCTTGAAGAACGGCCTGGCCGGGGCGAATCCGGCGGCGACGACCAGGTCGCGGATCTCTGCTATCTCGGCTTCACTGCGGGCGGTGAAGCGGACCTCCCAGCCCTTCTTGTACGTATGGCCCTTCTCGCCGCTGCGGCGGGCGGGGTCCGGGCGGCGGACGTATCCGGGCAGGCGGCCGAGGCGGAGCTGGGCCGCGCGGAGGCCGGCGGTCTCGTCACGTGACATGACGTAAGCCTAGGCAATCCCCGGGGTGGGATTGACGCCTGGAGGGTCCCTCGCCGTATGCCTTTGATCACTCTGGGTCAGACGACCAGGTCGGCGATCGTTTTCGATCAAGTGTGACAACCGGATGGGCGTCAATTACTCCAAATGAGTGAGGGTATGAGGACTTTAGTGCGGGCTGATCCCGGTTTCGCGACGGTTGCGTAACAGTGCGTCAGGCTCCCGGTCACGGGTCCGGGTGGTTGGGGATGGTGTCCGCATGAGCTACCGGATTCCCACGCCGCCACCGTCACTGGAGGAGCTGGCGAAGCGTCAGCAGAACGTCGTCACCGCGAGTCAGCTGCGCGCCCGGGGCGTGCCGGCCCGCGTCATCACCGGGCACTGCCGCCGGGGAGGCCCCTGGCAGCGGCTGCTGCCGCGGGTCTACCTGCTGCAGCCCGCCGAGCCCACCCCGGAGCAGCGGATCTGGGCCGCGCTGCTGTACGCCGAGCAGAACGGCCGCGAGGAGGGCCGCCGCGAGGGCGCGGTGATCACCGGCGCGGCGGCACTGGCGCTGTACGGCTTCGCGGCCGTGCCGCGGCTGCCGGCGATGACCGGGGTGGACGTCCTGGTGCCCCGTCAGCGCCGGCTGAAGGACGTGGGCGAGGTCCGGATCCGGCGCACCGAAAGGGAGTTGGTGGCCCGCTCGGTGCACGGACTGGCCTGTGCGCCGGTGGCCCGGGCGGTCGCGGACGCGCTCGGCGAGTGGACGGCGGACCCGCAGGCCCCGGCGCCGGTGCGCGAGGTGCTGCGCGAGGCCGTCTCCCGCCGCGAGGACGGCTGCACGGTCCGGGAGTTGGCCGTCGAGCTGATCGAGTCCGGGCTGACCGGCGAACCCCGGGTGCGCGCCGCGCTGGACGAACTCCTCGCCGCCGAGCGGGACTCGGTGCTGGAGCGGCTCGGCCACCTGGTGGACGAGTGGTTGCTGCCCGTCCCGCTGAACGCCCCCGAGCTGCGGATGCGCGGCGGCACGTACATCGCCGTCCCGGACCTCTACTGGCCGGAGCGCGGCGTCGCGGTCGAGGTGGACTCGGACCTGCGCTGCGTCAGCGAGGGCGAGGCCGCCTGGGTGCGCGGCGGCCAGCACCGGATGGAGTACCTGGGCATCCGCGTGGTGTACGTCTCCGGTGCCCGGCTGGCCGCTGACCCAGACGCGGTGGGCGGCGAGCTGCGCGAAGCCCACCGGGCCGGTGGTACGGACGTGGTGGAGCTGCTGGTGGTCTGAGCCGGCGGCGCCGTCGGCACGACCCCGGGGGTGCGGGGAGGCGCGACGGTGCGCGCCGGGGGACGCAGGGGGACCTCAGAGGGACGTCAGGGGGACGTCAGGGGACGCCGGAAGACGTCAGGGACGGACCACCGGCGTGCCGACCAGCTCGACCCCGGCCGCCCGCAGTTCCTCCAGCGCGGCGGCGGTGGTCTCCGGGGCCACCCCGGCGGTGAGGTCCAGCAGGACGCGGGTGGCGAAGCCCGCCCGGACGGCGTCCAGCGCGGTCGCCCGCACGCAGTGGTCGATGGCGAGGCCCACCACGTCGATCTCGTCGACCTGCCGTTCGCGCAGCCACTCCAGCGGGCCGCGCTCGTTCTCGTCCAGTCCCTCGAAGCCGCTGTACGCCGCCGAGTGGGCGCCCTTGTCGAAGACCGCCTCGACCGCACCGGAGATCACGGCGGGTGCGAAGTTGGGGTGGAACCCCACGCCCTCGGTGCCGGCCACGCAGTGCACCGGCCAGCTGTCGACGTAGTCCGGCTCGGCGGAGAAGTGCGCACCCGGGTCGATGTGGTGGTCGCGGGTGGCGAGGATGTGCTGGTAGCCGGGGGAGGATTCGGCGATCAGATCGGTGATGGCGGCGGCCACCTCGGCGCCGCCGGCGACGGCCAGGCTGCCGCCCTCGCAGAAGTCGTTCTGAACGTCGACGACGATCAGTGCCCGGTGCATGGCTCGCATCCTCGGATGTCGGGGGCCCGCTGCAGGCGGCGCCCCGGTGGGGGAGCCCTCGGGAGTACTCGGCCCGGCGGTGCGGGGCTCGGGGGGTTCTCGGGGAGCTCCGGGGAACTCTACGGCTGACTCTAGGGAGTGCCGCGCGGGGGCGGAAGCCCCCGGGGGCGGTCCGGGTGGGCCGGACCGGGGCCTGCGCGGCCCGGAGGGCGGCGTCGGTCAGAGGACCGCGTCGGCGGTCAGGACCAGTTCGGTCGGCAGCACCGGGTCGCCCTTGGAGAGCTGGGTGGCGGACAGCGGCAGCGCGGCCCGGGCGCGGACGTGCCGTTCGCGGGCGGCGCTCAGTGGCTCCCGGCCGACCGTCTCGCCGGCCCGCACCAGCGGCACCTGCACCACGTGCGGCTGCAGCTCGTCGGGGACGGGCCCGGTGCCGACCACCTCGGCCTCGGCCACGCCGTCGGCGTCGGGCCGCCGGGCCGCCCACTTGCGGCCGCCGGTGCTGGTCTTGCCGCCCGCCGCGCGCTTGGCCACCGGCACCAGCGGCCCGCCGTCGTCCCCGGCCCGGGCGACCAGCTTGTAGACCATCGCGCAGGTCGGGTGCCCGCTGCCGGTGACCAGGCTGGTGCCGACGCCGTAGCCGTCCACCGGGGCGGCGGCCAGGGCGGCGATCGCGTACTCGTCCAGGTCCGAGGTGACGATGATCCGGGTGTCGGTGGCGCCCAGCTCGTCCAGCTGGCGGCGGACCCGGTGGGCCAGCAGGGTGAGGTCGCCGGAGTCGATCCGGACGGCGCCCAGCTCGGGGCCGGCCACCTCGACCGCGGTGCGCACGGCCTCGCGCAGGTCGAAGGTGTCGACCAGCAGCGTGGTGCCCTTGCCCATCGAGGCGATCTGGGCTCGGAAGGCGTCCCGCTCGCTGTCGTGCACCAGGGTGAAGGCGTGCGCGGCGGTGCCGGTGGTGGGGATGCCGTGGGTGAAGCCGGCCTCCAGGTCCGAGGTGGCGGCGAACCCGGCCACGTACGCGGCCCGCGCGGCGGAGACGGCGGCGTGCTCGTGGGCCCGGCGGGCGCCCATCTCGATCACCGGGCGGCCGCCGGCGGCGGCGGTCATCCGGGAGGCGGCGGCCGCGATCGCCGAGTCGTGGTTGAGGATCGAGAGGATCACCGTCTCCAGGATCACCGCCTCGGCGAAGCTGCCCTCGACGGTGAGCAGCGGGGAGCCGGGGAAGTAGACCTCGCCCTCGGGGTAGCCGTGGATGTCGCCGCGGAAGCGGTAGTCGGCGAGGAAGCGCAGGGTGTCCTCGTCGACCACGCCCTGGTTGGCCAGCCAGTCCAACTGGGCGGTGGTGAAGCGGAAGTTCTCGACGGCGTCGAGGACCCGGCCGGTGCCGGCCATGACGCCGTAGCGGCGGCCGCTCGGCAGGTGGCGGGTGAACACCTCGAAGACGGAGTGGCGGTGCGCGGCCCCGCTGCGCAGGGCAGCCTGCAGCATGGTGAGCTCGTAGCGGTCGGTGAGCAGCGCGGTCGACCCGGCCGCGCGCACTGAAGTGGCGTCCATGGGGATGATGCTACTACCACTTAGCGTCAGAGTGACGATTTCTCGCCGGACGGGCCGGGGCGGAATCGCCCGGGTGTCCCCCGGATGGCAGCATGGGGCGTGAGGAGCAACGGACGAACGTGCAGCGAGGAGGACCCGGCGTGAGTGTCGCGCCCGCGGAGATCGAGCGCCCCGAGGTCGAAGGCCTGCCGGTGGCAGAGCCGGACACGCCCTGGGTGACCATCGTGCACAACGACGCGGTCAACCTGATGAGCTACGTCCAGTACGTCTTCCAGGCCTACTTCGGCTACCCGAAGGACAAGGCCCGGAAGCTGATGATGGACGTCCACACCAAGGGGCGGGCGGTGGTCTCCAGCGGTTCCCGCGAGGAGATGGAGCGCGACGTCCAGGCGATGCACGGCTACGGCCTCTGGGCGACGCTCCAGCACGACTGACGCCGGACCGCCGGCCGTATGACCGAAGACGACGAAGACGGGCTGACCGATACAGATGGCTGGGTTGTTCGAGAGCACCGGCGGTGGCGGCGCGACGATCGCGCTGGACGAGTGGGAGGCCTCCATCCTCCGCTCGCTGGAAGTGCAGTTGCTGGAGCTGATCGGCCCCGGCCCGGGCGGTGGCGACGGCGACCCGCTGGCCGCGCTGTTCGCCGAGGGGCCGACCGAGGCGCCCGCCGATCCGGTGCTGGCCCGGTTCTTCCCGGATGCCTACGGGGACCCGGAGAAGCCGGACGACGACGAGGCCGCGGCCGCGTCCGGCGAGTTCCGCCGCTTCACCGAGCTGGACCTGCGGGCCCGCAAGCGGGACGACGCACTGTTCGTCGTCCGGGCGCTGGACGGCCTCGGCGGCGACGGGGTGCTCAAGCTGGGCACCCCCGACTGCCCGCGCTGGCTGGGCGCGTTGAACGACCTGCGGCTGGCCCTCGGCGTCCGGCTGGAGGTCACCGAGGACGACGAGGAGGGCCTCTACGAGCTGCCGGACGGCGACGAGCGCAAGCCGCTGGTGATGGCGTACCTGTGGCTGGGGGCGCTGCAGGAGTCGCTACTGGAGGCGATGGTCGACTGAACGGCCGACTGAACGGCGCCGACTGAACGGCGCCGATCGAACGGTGTCGGCCGGGTGCCGCGGGCCGGGCGGTGCGGGCCGGGTGCCGCGGGCCGGGCGGTCGGTCCGGTGAGCGGCTCCGACCCGGTGAACGGAGCCTGAATCCAGGCGTATCACCGGATGAACGTGGAGCGGCCGGCCCGCTCCCGTTCGCGTTTCCGGGGCGATCGTGCCCGGTTTCGGGCAGGCCCCGGCGATTTCGTCCAGGATGTGGACGATTCGCCGGGGCTTTTCAGTGCAAAATGGGGCAGATCATACCAGGTCATGCTCAAATATCGCTCAGATGAACACCGCTGTCCGGACGGCCCGTGGTACGACTTCTCCACTCCCGAGACCGACCAGGACGGTGCACCATGGCCGAGAAGTTGTACGACCACGTGGTCGACACCAAGCCGGACGAGGAGGGCTACGAGCGGGGACTCGGCAGCCGCCAGATCCAGATGATCGCGATCGGCGGAGCGATCGGCACCGGGCTCTTCCTCGGCGCCGGCACCGCGATCTCCAAGTCCGGCCCGAGCCTGATCCTCTCCTACGCCGTCGCCGGCGTGGTGATCTTCGCGATCATGCGCGCCCTCGGTGAACTCCTCACCTACCGCCCGGTGTCCGGCAGCTTCGCCGAGTACGCGCGGGAGTTCCTCGGCCCCTTCGCCGGCTACGTGACCGGCTGGACGTACTGGCTGTTCTGGGTCGTCACCGGCATGGCCGAGACCACCGCCGCCGCCGTGTACGTGAAGTTCTGGGCGCCCGGCATACCCCAGTGGGCCAGCGCTCTGACCTTCCTGGTCGTCCTCTACGCGGCCAACCTGATCTCGGTGAAGCTGTTCGGCGAGATCGAGTTCTGGTTCTCCATGGTCAAGGTCACCGCCATCATCGGCATGATCCTGATCGGCGTCGGGGTGCTCACCCTGGGCTTCAGCAAGGCCGGTGACACCGCGTCGATCACCCACCTGTGGCAGGACGGCGGCTTCTTCCCCAAGGGCATCGGCTCCACCGTGATGACCCTCCAGATCGTCATGTTCGCCTACCTCGGCGTCGAACTCGTCGGCGTCACCGCGGGCGAGAGCGAGAACCCCGAGAAGACCCTCCCGCGCGCCATCAACACGCTGCCCTGGCGCATCGCGCTGTTCTACATCGGCGCTCTGGTCGTCATCCTCTCGCTCGTGCCGTGGACCGAATTCCAGCCCGGCGTCAGCCCGTTCGTCGCCGCCTTCGGCAAGATCGGCATCCCGGCCGCGGCCGGCATCATCAACTTCGTGGTGCTCACCGCCGCGCTCTCCTCCTGCAACTCCGGGATGTACTCCACCGGCCGCATGCTGCGCGACCTCGCTCTGCGCGGCCAGGCCCCGGGGCGGCTCACCACGCTCAACTCCCGCCGCACCCCGGCCTTCGCGATCACCGTCTCCTGCCTGCTGATGGGCGCCGGCGTGGTGCTCAACTACCTCGTCCCCGCGCGGGCGTTCGAGTACATCACCTCGGTCGCCACCGTCTGCGGCCTGTGGACCTGGGCGATGATCCTGATCTCCCAGATCCGCTACCGCCGGGCCTGGAAGGCCGGCCGCCTGCCCGCACCCGGCTTCAAGTCGCCCGGCGGCGCCTGGGTCAGCTGGGCCGCGCTCGCCTTCCTCGCCCTCGTCGTGGTGCTGATCGGCCTGGACGAGGACAACCGGATCTCGCTCTACGTCTTCCCCGGCTGGGCCGTGGTGCTGGTCATCGGCTACCGCTTCCTCCAGCGCCGCAACCCGCAGGCCGTCAACGGCCCCGCCCACGACGACCCGCACGCGGGGGACGCCGCCTGAGTCCGGGCTCCGCACGGCCCGGGACCGGACGCACGGCGGGACCGCACGTGCACCGGGACCGGCCCGCGGACGGCCGTCGACCGCGCCTCGGACACCCGTCGACCGCGCCTCGGACGCCCCGGCGGACACCCGCCGGGGCGTGGCTATCCTGACCGCATGCTGACCATCACCCGAGAAATCCGCGACCGGATCGTGGCCCACGCCCGCGCCGACCACCCGGACGAGGCCTGCGGCGTGGTCGCCGGACCGGCCGGCACCGGACGGCCCGAGCGGTTCGTCCCGATGCTCAACGCCGCCCGCTCGCCCACCTTCTACGAGTTCGACTCGGGCGACCTGCTCAAGCTCTACCGCGAGATGGACGACCGCGACGAGGAGCCGGTGATCGTCTACCACTCGCACACCGCGACCGAGGCCTACCCGTCGCGGACCGACGTGAGCTACGCCTCCGAACCGTTCGCCCACTACGTCCTGGTCTCCACCGCCGACGGCAACGGCGAGGACGACGCCTACCAGTTCCGCTCGTTCCGCATCGTGGACGGCGAGATCACAGAGGAAGACGTCGAGGTCGTCGAGGCCCACCCGGCCTGACCGGTACCCGCCCGGACGCGGCCCGCCGACCCCGGCGAAGAGGCGGCGGGCCCGCCGCGTCTCAGCACTGGGGACGAGAACATCCGGATCCCGAGACGGGCATGTCGGAGCGGGCCCGGGAATCTATACGATGAGCCCATGCGTTCCGTCGATGTGAGCAACCAGGCCCCGGGCACCCGCCTCGTGGCGCGCCTGCACATCGACCTGTGCCGGCACGCCGGCGCGATCTGTCCAGGCACGCCCGCGCGCTCGCGCTGAGAGCCGCCGCACCCCGCCCGGGCCCGCCGCCCCTCCGGCGCCGCCGCGCCCGGGCACCCGTCCGCCCTGCCGCGCCGCTGCGGCCCACCACTCCACGACTCGCACAGGAGCGCACCCATGGCCATCGAGGTCCGCATCCCGACCATCCTCCGCACCTACACCGACGGCGCCAAGGCCGTCGAGGGCAACGGCAGCAACCTCGGGGAACTCTTCACCGACCTCGACGCCCGCCATCCGGGCATCGCCGCCCGCCTCGTCGACGGCGGCGAGCTGCGCCGCTTCGTCAACGTCTACCTGAACGACGAGGACGTCCGGTTCCTGGAGGGCATCTCCACCGCCCTCGCCGACGGCGACAGCGTCACCATCCTGCCCGCCGTGGCCGGCGGCGCCCGCTGACCTCCCGGTTCCCCCGCCACGGCGGGGGAACCACCCCCGCGACCCTCACCGCCGTGTGACCCCTCACCGCCGTGGCCGGAGGCCTCCCTTGCGTTACGACAGTCCGCTCGAAGCCGTCGGCAACACCCCGCTGGTCCGCCTGCCCCGGCTGTCCGCCGCCGTCCCCGGCAACACCGGGGGCCTGGTCACCCTCTGGGCCAAGCTGGAGGACCGCAACCCGACCGGCTCGATCAAGGACCGCCCGGCGCTGCACATGATCGAGCGCGCCGAGGCCGAGGGCCGGCTCACCCCGGGCTGCACCATCCTGGAACCCACCAGCGGCAACACCGGCATCTCGCTCGCCATGGCCGCCAAGCTCAAGGGCTACCGGATGGTCTGCGTGATGCCCGAGAACACCAGCGAGGAACGGCGCGAGCTGCTCCGCATGTGGGGCGCCGAGATCATCCCCTCCCCGGCCGCCGGCGGCTCCAACACCGCCGTCCGGATCGCCAAGGAGATCGCCGCCGAACACCCCGACTGGGTGATGCTCTACCAGTACGGCAACCCCGACAACGCGGGCGCCCACTACACCGGCACCGGCCCCGAGATCCTCGCCGACCTGCCGACCGTCACCCACTTCGTGGCCGGCCTCGGCACCACCGGCACCCTGATGGGCGTCGGCCGCTACCTGCGCGAGAAGGTCCCCGGCGTGAAGATCGTCGCCGCCGAACCGCGCTACGACGACCTGGTGTACGGGCTGCGCAACCTCGACGAGGGCTTCGTCCCCGAGCTGTACGACGCCGAGGTGCTCACCACCCGCTTCTCGGTCGGCTCCGCGGACGCCGTCCGCCGCACCCGCGAACTCCTGAAGCAGGAAGGCATCTTCGCGGGCGTCTCCACCGGCGCCATCCTGCACGCGGCGATCGGCGTCGGCCGCAAGGCGGCGGCCGCGGGAGAACGCGCGGACATCGTCTTCGTGGTCGCCGACGGCGGCTGGAAGTACCTGTCCACCGGCATCTACACCGCCGAGTCCACCGAGGCGGCCGTCGAGGCGCTGCAGGGCCAGCTCTGGGCCTAGCGGCCGGCTGACGGTCGGCGGGTCCGGCCAGGACCTAGTTCAGCACCTGCCGGGCCCGGGACCACACCTGCCGGTCCACCGTGCCCGCCCGGCGGCGGAACGCCGACAGCGGGACCTCCCGCAGCTCGTCGGTCTCCAGCCAGCTGGCCCGGCCCTGCCGGTCGCCCACCGAACCGGGCGGCAGCGGCAGCACGCCCGGGCGCTCGGCGTGGTGCTTGCTGGTGATCTTCGCGACGGTCGCGGTCCGGCCCCGCACCCGCAGCACCAGGCACGGGCGGTCCTTCGACCCGGGGCCGTCCTCGAACGGCACCTCAGCCCACCAGATCTCCTGCGGTTCGGGGCGGGACCGGGTGCTCGGGCGCGGTCGCGGACCGGTCGGACCCGCCGGGCGGGGGGCCGGGCGGGTCCGCCGCGCCAGCACCGCCGCGACGGCCGCCAGCAGCGCGATGCCGGCCAGCGCCAGGACGACCCAGGTACCAGTCATGCCGTTCATGCGGCGAACCGTACCGGGCCGGGGGTGCGCGCCACCACCGTGACGGCTGTGACAGTTGAGCATGTGTCCGCGCTTTGCTCCCGGTTCGTCACGGAACCACCACTGTGCCCGTTCCGCGCCGGATGTCCGGCCGCACCCCGGAAGGCTGCGTCACGAACGTCCGCCCCGTCCCCCCGGAGGTGCCCCGTGCGTGAGCGAAGCGAGGTGGGTGCATGAGCCGTAGCGCCGAACTGTGGTCCTACGCCGAGATCGCCCGCCACATCGAGGTCCGCCCCGAGACCGTCCGCAGCTACCGGCGGCACGGGCTGCTGCCCGGCCCCGACGCGACCGACGCCGGCGGCCACCCCCGCTGGTACCCCGACACCATCCGCGCCTGGGCCCGCAACCGCCCCGGGCACCGCTGAGCCCACCCCGGCCCCGGCCCCCGCTCCCGTCCCCGGCGTTCTGGTGATTCCAGCCACAGCCCGGCACGGGGACGGGGGCAAAGTGCCGCTCCACCCTTACCCTCGACACACCAATGCAGTGCTACCGGCCGGTTCACCGGCCCGGCCTGCCGTTTTCCATGCCGTTTTCCAGCAGCAGCCAGGACGTGTCGGGGCGGAGGGGCTCGGATGAAACTGACCGTGGTGGGGTGCTCGGGGAGCTTCCCGTCCGCCGACTCGCCCTGCTCCAGCTACCTCGTCGAGGCCGACGGCTACCGCCTCGTCCTCGACCTCGGCAACGGAGCCCTCGGCGCCCTGCAGAAGTACACCGGCCTCTACGACGTCGACGCCGTCCTGCTCAGCCACCTGCACGCCGACCACTGCGTCGACCTGTGCGCCTACTGGGTGGCCCGCAACTACCGCGCCGGGGGCTGCCCCGAACTGCTCCCCGTGTACGGCCCGGCCGGCACCGCCGAGCGACTCGCCCGTGCCTACGACATGCCGGAGAACCCCGGCATGAAGGAGGTCTTCGAGTTCCGCACCCTCACTCCCGGCAGCTTCGACCTCGGCCCCTTCCGGGTCGAGGTCGCCCAGGTCAACCACCCGGTCGACGCCTTCGCCTTCCGGCTCGAACACGACGGTCGCTCGATCGTGTACAGCGGCGACACCGGCGAGAGCGCCGCACTCGTCGAACTCGCCCGCGACGCCGACCTCTTCCTCTGCGAGGCCGCGTACATCGACGGCCGTGACACCTACCGGGCCGTCCACCTCAACGGACGCGAAGCCGGCGAGCACGCCACCGCCGCCGGTGCCCGCCGACTCGTCCTCACCCACATCCCCCCGTGGACCGACGCCGAGCACAACCGCCGCGACGCGGCCGCCGCCTACGCCGGGCCGGTCGAGATCGCCCGCGCGGGCGCGGTGTACGAGGTCTGACCGGGCACGGGACCGCCCCGGGCGCGGAGCCCCGTCGGGCCTGCGCCCGGCGGCCGGGCGCAGGCCCGACGGGGCACGCCACCGGCGTCCGCCGGTGCTGCGGATCGACGTCCGTCACGGCCGCCCGGTACGCCTCCCGCAGCCGGGCGGTGACCGGGCAGGGAGGCGTGGGCAGGGCGCGGCACGTCCGGCCGGCGGCCCGGACGCCACCCGAACCCGGATCGGCGGACAGCGGTATGACGGAGCGCCGACTCACCGTGCCGCGGCGCCCGCCCCTGGCGCGGGGAGCCGCTTCCGGGCCGGCGTGCACGCGGGGCGGGTGGACCCGGGGACCGGGCGCCGGGGCCGAGGGCGGGGCTCAGCGTTGCCCGGGGACGGGCAGTCCGAGGTGGTCGCGCAGGGTCGGGCCGGTGTAGTCGGTGCGGAAGACCCCGCGTTCCTGGAGCAGTGGCACCACCCGGTCGACGAACTCGTCCAGGCCGCCCGGGGTCAGGTGCGGGACGAGGATGAAGCCGTCGGCCGCGTCGTTCTGCACGAAGTGGTCGATCCGTGCGGCGACGGTGGCTGGGGAGCCGACGAAGGACTGCCGGCCGGTCACCTCGATCACCAGTTCGCGGCTGGTCAGCCGCTTCTCCGCCGCGATCGCCCGCCAGCGTCGGGCGACGGCCAGCGGGTCGCCGAACCGGACCCGGCCCTGGACCAGGGCGCTGTCCGGGTCGGGGTCGACGTCCGGCAGCGGTCCGTCCGGGTCGTGGCCGGACAGGTCGACGCCCCAGACCTGCTCCAGGAAGGCGATCGCGGTCTGCGGTCCGACCTGGGCCAGCCGGACCTCGGCGGCGCGTTCGGCCGCCTCGGCGTCGGTGTCGCCCAAGACGAAGGTGGCCCCGGGCATGATCTTCAGTTCGTCCGGCTTGCGCCCGTACGCGGCGAGCCGGCGCTTGACGTCCGCGTGGAAGGCCTGGCCGGCGGCGAGGGTGGAGTGCACGGTGAAGACCACGTCGGCGGTGGCGGCGGCGAACTCCCTGCCCTCGGCGGAGTCCCCGGCCTGGATCACCACCGGGTGGCCCTGCGGCGGCCGCGGCAGCGAGAGCCGGCCCTCGACCTCGAACTGCGGGCCGCGGTGCCGGACGCCCTCCGCCCCGGCGTCCCAGAACTCCCTTGCCAGCTGCACGAACTCGGCGGCCCTGGTGTAGCGGTCGGCGCGGTCCAGGTAGCCGCCGCGGCGGAAGTTCTCCCCGGTGAAGGCGTCCGAGGAGGTGACCACGTTCCAGGCCGCGCGGCCGCCGGAGAGGTGGTCCAAGGAGGCGAAGCGGCGGGCCAGTTCGTACGGTTCGTTGAAGGTCGCGTTGACGGTGGCGGCCAGCCCGATCCGCTCGGTGACGGCGGCGAGCGCGTTCAGCACGGTGATCGACTCGGGGCGGCCGACCACGTCCAGGTCGTGGACGAGTCCCTTGTGCTCGCGCAGCCGCAGGCCCTCGGCGAGGAAGAAGTAGTCGAACTTCCCGCGCTCGGCGGTCCGGGCGAGGTGGCGGAAGGAGTCGAACTCGATGTGGCTGCCGGAGGCCGGATCGCTCCACACCGTGGTGTTGTTGACGCCGGGGAAGTGCGCGGCGAGGTGGATCTGCTTGAGCGGGCGGTCCGTCATCGGGTCACCTCGGCGAGCGCGGGGGAAGCGGCGGGAACGGGCGCGGCGACGGGCGCGAGGGAGGAGGGGAGGGTGCTGTAGCGGCCGGCCGGGCGGTCCAGTCCGAGGTGGTCGCGCAGGGTGCGGCCGGTGTACGCGGGGCGCAGCAGGCCGGCGGCGCGCAGGGCGGGGGCGATCCGGTCGGCCAGGGCGGTCAGGTCGCGCAGCGGGTCGGCGGGGACGAGGTGGAAGCCGTCGACGCCGGTCCCGGTCGCGGTGAGTTCGGCGAGCAGTCGCTCCTCGGCGGCGCGGTCGGTCCCGGCCGTCCCGGCGTCGCCGTCGCTGCCGGCGGTGCCGGTGATTCCGGTGATGCCGACGGGCAGGGCGGCGTCGAGCCGGGCGAGGATCCGCAGGCTCTCGCCGGCGCGCAGCCGCAGCTCGGTGGCGGCGCTGAGCCGGGCCGCCCGGTCGGGGGCGTCGAGCAGGACGACGTCGGCGTGCCGGATCGCGGCGGCGACCCGGGCGCGCCCGCCGGGGGAGGCGTCCGGTGCGAGGTCGGACGCGGACACCGGCAGCACGACCACCGGGCGGCCCTGCGGCGGACGCGGGGTGATGGACGGGCCGCGGACCGAGAAGTGGCGGCCCTCGAAGTCGACGTAGTGCAGCTTGTCGCGGTCGACGAACCGTCCGGTGGCGGTGTCGCGGATCTCCGCGTCGTCCTCCCAGCTGTCCCAGAGCCGGGCGGCGACCTCGACGGCGTCGGCGGCCTCGGCCCACAGCTCGTCGACGGGGGCGACCGGGCGGCGGCCGAAGGCCTTGGCCTCGGTGTCGGTCGCGGAGACGCCGACCAGCCAGCCGGCCCGGCCCTTGCTCACCCAGTCCAGGGTGTTGACCGAGATCGAGGTGTGGAAGGGTTCGGTGTGAGTGGTGGTGACGGTCGGCACCAGCCCGACCCGGCCGGTCAGCGGGGCGATCCGGGCGAGGGCGGCGAGTGCGTCGGGGCGGCCCGGCTCGGGGGTGAACGAGTCGTCGAGGGTGACGAAGTCCAGGGTGGCCCGTTCGGCGAGGCCGGCGAGGGCGGCGTAGTGCCCGGCGTCGAAGCGGCCGGGGCTGTCGAGGGCGGCGGACAGGTGGAGCTGGCGGGGCATGGTGAGCCTGACTTTCCTCGTGCGGAGGCGTGCGCGCAGGGGCCGGCCCGTACGGGGTCGGGGGTGCGCGGAGGCCCGCGGGTGCGCGGTGACGGCCCGCGGGCGGGAGCCGGGACGGGCGGCGGGGGAGGAACGGCGCCGGGCGGGACGTCAGCCGGGCGGCGGGGGAACGGTCGGCTCAGCCGCGACACGCCGCGGACCACACACGACCGAAGTCGATGTGGCTGCGGGTGACCAGCGGGCAGGTGGTGTTCACCGTTTCAGTTGACCAGGGGTTCCGTCGGTTCGTCAACCGCCGTTTCCGCGGGCCGGGACGTCCGGGAACGCCGGAGGCCCCGCTCGGCCGCTGGGGGAGCGGCGGCCGGGCGGGGCCTTCGAAGGGGTGGCGCGGACGTCAGGCCTTGGTGACGTCCTCGATCTCGTCGTCGTCCTCGCGACCGGGGGTCTTGAGGTTGAACTTGGTGATCGCGAAGCGGAAGAGGAAGTAGTACAGGGCGGCGAAGACCAGGCCGATCGGGATGATCAGCCACGGCTTGGTGGCCAGGTTCCAGTTGAGGCCGTAGTCGATCAGACCGGCCGAGAAGCCGAAGCCGTCGTGCACGCCCAGGCCCCAGGTGACGGCCATCGAGAGGCCGGTGAGCAGCGCGTGGATCAGGTAGAGCACCGGGGCGATGAACATGAACGAGAACTCGATCGGCTCGGTGACACCGGTGACGAAGCTGGTGAGCGCGACGGAGATCATCATGCCGAGGACGGCCTTGCGGCGCTCGGGGCGCGCGGCGTGGGCGATGGCCAGGGCGGCGGCCGGGAGGCCGAACATCATGATCGGGAAGAAGCCCGACATGAACTGGCCCGCGGTCGGGTCGTTGTGGAAGAAGCGCGGGATGTCGCCGGTCCAGGTGTGGCCCGAGGCGTCCGTGAAGCTGCCGACCTGCTGCTGGAAGAAGGTGTTCAGGAACTGGTGCATGCCGACCGGGATCAGCGCGCGGTTGGCGACGCCGTAGATGCCGGAGCCGGCGGCGCCGAGGCCGGTCAGCCAGTCGCTGGCGTTGGTCAGGCCGGTGCCGATCGGGCCCCAGAGCAGGCCCATGACGACGCCGAGCAGGGTGCCGACGAAGGCCATGATGATCGGCACGAGGCGGCGGCCGTTGAAGAAGCCGAGCCAGTCGACCAGCTTCTTGCGGTGGAACCGCTGCCAGATCATGGCGCTGAGCAGACCGACGACGATGCCGCCGAAGACGCCCGGGTTCTGCGGCTTGCCGGCCGGCAGCGCCTCGGTGACGGTGCCGTCCATCGGGAAGACGGTCAGCACGTTGTGGAAGACCAGGTAGCCGACGAGGGCCGCCAGCGCGGTCGAACCGTCGGCCTTCTTGGCGAAGCCGATGGCGACACCGACGCAGAACAGCAGCGGCAGGTTGGTGAACACGGCGTCACCGGCGGTGGCGAAGACCTCCGCGACCTTCCCCCAGCCGAGCCCGTCCTTGCCGAAGACGTCGGGCTGGCCGAGCCGGAGCAGGATGCCGGCGGCCGGGAGGACGGCGACCGGCAGCTGGAGGCTACGGCCGATCTTCTGCAGACCCTGGAGGAGGCTCTGGCCGAACTTCTTGGCGGGGCTTGGCGTGGCCGGAGCCGTGGCGGGCGCCGGTGCCTGCGCAGACTGACTCATGGGGGTGGGTTCCTAACGGCATGGCGGTCGGTCGGGGGAGGGCACAGGGGGCCGAACCGCGAACTGGTCTACACCACGGGTGGTGTAGACCAGTTTTGTAGCACGGGTGGAGAAGGGGGGGAACCCTGGAAAGGGCCGTCGCCCGGAAGTGCTATGAAATCGAAACCTACCTGCGGAACGACGATCATGATTAGTGCCGGGATTGCGATTTTGGCTATTTGCGCAACAAAAGAACGGCCGCCGCCCGGCCCGGCCCGCGCGGGCCGGGGGTGCGCGAACGGGAGCAGGGCGCCGCAGGTTCACCGGCGGCCCCGGTGACGGGCGGCGCGGCGGTCGCTCCGGGCGTGGGTCCGGGCCGGCCGCGGCGCGGCGGGGGCGCCCGCGGAGGTGTCGAAGCTCACGGCTGCGGGCGGGGTGACACCCGGCCGTGCTCGCCTATCGGGCAAACCGTGGCGATCCGACCGCCGACGCTGCGTCGATGCTCCGGAACGGGGACGGCGATGGCGCACCGCCGGGCGTCGCGGCGGCACCCGATCCCCCCGCCCGGATGGCACCGGGCGACCCGGGGCGGCCGCGCGCGGGCCGGGCCGCCCGGCCCGTCGCGCCGCGGCGGGTGGCGCTGCGGGAAATGTCCCGGACGAATGAGGGAATTGTTTCGGCGGCCGGGCCGCAAGTCCCCCCGGTAAATGACGAAGGCCCCGGACCGGCGGGTCCGGAGGCCATTGCGGGCAGAAATCCCCGAGGTGCTCGGGGTCAGTCCTTGGCGACGTCCTCGACCTCGCTCTCGTCCTCCCGCCCCGGTGTTTTCAGGTCGAATTTGACGATGATGAAGCGGAAGAGCACGTAGTACACCGCCGCGAAGGCGAGGCCGATCGGGATGATCAGCCAGGGTTTGGTGGCCAGCCCCCAGTTGAGCCCGTAGTCGATCAGGCCCGCCGAGAAGCTGAACCCGTCGTGCACCCCGAGGCCCCAGGTCACCGCCATCGAGGCGCCGGTCAGCAGGGCGTGCACGGCGTACAGGGCCGGGGCGAGGTAGGCGAAGGAGTACTCGATCGGCTCGGTGACACCGGTGACGAGGGAGGTGAGGCCGAGCGAGAGCATCAGGCCGTAGATCTCCTTCCGCCGGTGCGGCTTGGCCGAGTGCGCGATTGCGAGCGCGGCGGCGGGCAGCGCGAACATCATGATCGGGAAGAAGCCGGACAGGAACTGGCCGGCCGTCGGGTCGCCCCCCAGGAAACGCGGGATGTCGCCGTGCACGATCGTGCCGTCGGACTTGGTGAACTCTCCGAACTGGAACCAGACGAAGGTGTTCAGCAACTGGTGCATACCGATCAGCAGCAGCGCCCGGTTGAACACGCCGAAGAGTCCGGCGCCCCCCGCGCCGAGATCGGCCAGGTCCTGCGAGAAGTCATTGAGGCCGCGGCCGATCGGCGGCCAGATCCAGAGCGCGAGAACGGCCATCAGCATGCCGACCAGGGCGGTGATCATCGGCACCAGGCGGCGGCCGTTGAAGAAGCCCAGCCAGTCGACCAGCCGGGTGCGGTGGAACCGCACCCACAGCCAGGCCGACATCAGGCCGATCAGGATGCCGCCCAGCACCCCGGGGTTCTGGTACGTCGCGGCGGCCGCCTTCGCCGAGGTGAAGTCCACGCACTGGTCGCTCACCAGCACCGTCGGCGGCTTGCAGTGCTCCGGGAAGGCGTGCAGCACCCGGAAGTAGACGAGGAAGCCGACCACCGCCGCCAGCGCCGTCGAACCGTCCGCCTTCTTCGCCATGCCGATCGCCACGCCGACGCAGAACAGCATCGGCAGGCCGAAGGCGGAGTCGAGCAGCGCGCCGCCGGCCGCGGCGAAGACCCTGGCGACGTCGTCCCAGCCCAGGCCGTCCTTGCCGAACACGTCCGGCTGGCCGAGGCGGTTCAGGATGCCGGCCGCCGGGAGCACCGCCACCGGCAGCTGCAGCGAACGCCCCATCTTCTGGAGGCCGCCGTAGAAGGTGTGCCACCACGTCGTCCGCGGGGCCGCGGCGCCAGCCGAACTCATCCTTCGCCCTCCGGGTGCAGTTGCCGGGCGGTCGCCCCCTGAGGGACCCTCGGTCGGGGTCCAGGAACACCCGGGGTCCTTCCTGCGTTCTCCGAAGTGCACATATATTGGTGTAGACCACTTTGGGACACAGGCCGCACTCCGGTACGCCGGCCCCGCTGATCGTCATCCTCGGGCGACGATCGGGAGGCTGCCCGCCGGAATGGGCCGAAAGTGGACTGACGTGGCAAACCGGCCCTGTGCGGGTGATGCTGGTCGCGCTGCTCGTCAGCACGACCGCAGCTGAACCCGCGTCAGCCGCCGGCACGGACCTCGCCGCTCCACGGCCGAGGAACGACCCCCCACAGCACAGCGCACGACGGCACCCGGCAGAGCGGCCGGCGGGCCGAGACAGAGGGAGAAATCAGATGGCCAGCAAGGCTGAGAAGATCGTCGCCGGTCTGGGCGGCATCGACAACATCGAAGAGGTCGAAGGCTGCATCACCCGCCTGCGCACCGAGGTCAAGGACGCCTCCCTGGTCGACGAGGCCGCCCTCAAGGCCGCCGGCGCCCACGGCGTCGTCAAGATGGGCACCGCGATCCAGGTCGTCATCGGCACCGACGCCGACCCCATCGCCGCCGACATCGAGGACATGATGTGAGCTGAGCCACCCGGGCTCACCGACCCCGGCCCGCCGCCCCGCCCAGGGGAACGGCGGGCCGCGGCACGTCACGGCACACCACCGCACACCGCACCACGTCAGCACACACCGCGTCACGGTGCACCCGCGTCACGGTGCACCGCACCGCACCGCGTCACGGCACGCGACGTGACGGCACACCGCGCCCGGGCACGGGCCAAGCCGTATCCGAACCGCCGAGCCGAGCCACTACGCTCAGTGCCTATGTCACGCATCGACGGCCGCACCCCCGACCAGCTCCGCCCCATCACCATCGAACGGGGCTGGAGCAAGCACGCCGAAGGCTCCGTCCTCATCTCCTACGGCGACACCAAGGTGCTGTGCACCGCCAGCGTCACCGAAGGCGTCCCCCGCTGGCGCAAGGGCAGCGGCGAAGGCTGGGTCACCGCCGAGTACTCCATGCTCCCGCGCGCCACCAACACCCGCGGCGACCGCGAGGCCGTCAAGGGCCGCATCGGCGGCCGCACCCACGAGATCAGCCGGCTCATCGGCCGCTCGCTGCGCGCCGTCGTCGACCACCGCGCCCTCGCCGAGAACACCATCGTCCTCGACTGCGACGTCCTCCAGGCCGACGGCGGCACCCGCACCGCCGCCATCACCGGCGCCTACGTCGCCCTCGTCGACGCCGTCGCCTGGGCCCGCGACAAGAAGCTCCTGCGCGCCAAGGGCCAGCCCATCACCGGCGGCGTCAGCGCCGTCAGCGTCGGCATCATCGACGGCACCCCCATGCTCGACCTCCAGTACGAGGAGGACGTGCGCGCCGAGACCGACATGAACATCGTCTGCACCTCCGACGGCCGCTTCGTCGAGGTCCAGGGCACCGCCGAAGGCGCACCCTTCGACCGCGCCCTGCTCGACCGGCTGCTCGACCTCGGCAGCCTCGGCTGCGCCGAGCTCGACGAGATCCAGCGCAAGGCCCTCGAAGGCTGAACCGGCGCGGGCCCCGCAGCCGTGACACAGGACGGACGCCCCGCCGTACGGCCTGCTGTACAGCCCGGGCCCGGAGACCGTACGGTTCCCGCAGCAGCCCCGCTGCGGGAACCGCGCACCCCCCGGCGCGCGTCCCCCACCACGGAACCCGCGCCCCACAGGAGGACCGGATGCCGTCGAGCATCGCCCGCCCCACCGCCCTCGCCGTGGCCGGACTCATCGCGATCCTCCCGCTCTCCATGGTGAGCTGCTCCGCCGCCCAGAAGGCCATCGACTGCGGCAACACCGCCGTGAAGATCACCGGCGACATCGCCGACGTCACCAAGGCCTACGACAACGCCAGCAACGACTCGGCCGCCGCCGGGAAGGCCCTCCAGAAGCTCAAGGGCGACCTCGACCAGGTCGGCAGGAACTCCAAGAACACCGACGTCGCCAAGGCCGTGACCGACCTCCAGAAGCAGGTCGAGAACGTGCAGCGGGCCGCCGACAGGAACGAGGTCCCCGACCTCAAGCCGCTCGGCGACGCGGCCGGCAACCTCACCACGGTGTGCACCGGCTGACGGCCCGGCAACGCTCGGTAGGGTGAGCGATATGTCCACCCGCCTGATCCTCGCCACCCGCAACCAGCACAAGGTCGCCGAACTCCGCGCGATCCTCACCGACGCCGGCCTGGACGTCGAACTCGTCGGCGCCGACGCCTACCCCGAGATCCCGGACGTCCCCGAAACCGGCGTCACCTTCGCGGAGAACGCCCTGCTCAAGGCCCACGCCCTGGCCCGCGCCACCGGCCTGCCCGCCGTCGCCGACGACTCCGGCCTCTGCGTCGACGTCCTCAACGGCGCACCCGGCATCTTCTCCGCCCGCTGGGCCGGCAAGCACGGCGACGACCGCGCCAACCTCGACCTGCTGCTCGCCCAGCTCTCCGACATCGCCGAGCCGCACCGCGGCGCCCACTTCTTCTGCGCCGCCGCCCTCGCCCTCCCCGACGGCACCGAACGCGTCGTCGAGGGCCGCCTCCTCGGCACCCTGCGCACCACCCCGGCCGGAGACGGCGGCTTCGGCTACGACCCGATCCTCCAGCCCCTCGGCGAGACCCGCACCTGCGCGGAGCTCACCCCGGACGAGAAGAACGCCATCAGCCACCGCGGTCAGGCCTTCCGCGCCCTCGCCCCGGTCGTCAAGGACCTCATCGCCTGACGGGTCGCAGGAATGAGAAAGGCCCGTTCTCCTTCGATTCGAAGGAAAACGGGCCGTTTCGCTCAGTACGCCCGGTGGGACTCGAACCCACGACACTGCGGACCTAAACCGCACCTCTCTAGCCAGCTGGAGTACGGGCGCACGTCGAGACAAGCCTACCGGTAGGCGGCTTGTCTCGGGGCCAGTCTTCCGCCGGGATCGGGCTAGGCGACGGCGTCCTTCGTGAGCGTCGGACGGCTCCTGTTCCGGCCGCAGTAGGTGGGCGTGATGGAGTGGCAGTTGGGGCAGAGCAGGCGGAGGTTCTCGCGTCGGTTGTCCAGCCAGTCGCCGTTGACGTGGTCGACCTCCAGGGTCATCGGCCGTCCGAGCCAGGTCGGAGGGGTGCCGCACGACTCGCAGACGTCGGGGTGCCCGATGTGCAGGAGCATGGCACGAAGCCGGTCGCCCGGGACGCGCTGGCTCCCCGGCGGGCCTCGCACCAGCAGCTCTTCGGCCGTACGCCTCGGCCCGCTCTTCCGCCCCTTGTTGTGGGCCCGCCCGGTGAAGTGGCCGGTGTCGAGCCGGTGGAGGGCGATGGCTTCCTGCACCAGCGTTCGGGAGTTGCCGCAGTCGGTCATCCCGAGGGCGAGGATCACGCCGCGGATGCTCCGGTTGTCGGCCACGGCGAGGGCCAGCACGTCCTCGGGGACGGAGGCGACCCGGTCGCGGCCGTCGCCCCGGAAGCTGAAGTGCGAGGTGTCGATGCCAAGTTCGGCCAGGCGCTTCTTCAGGTACGAGTAGAGGCTGTCGTACGGCGTGACGCCCAGGTGGGCCATCACCCCGTTGATGCTGTCGCTGTTCGCCGCGGCTTCGGCCAGGAGCTCCCGCGGGTAGCGACGGCGGCCGTAGTCGGGCCGGCCGCCGTTGAAGTGCGAGGTGTCGATGCCGTAGTGGCGGAGCCGCTTGCTCAGGTAGCTGTGCGTGCCGCCCGCCATCGGCACGCCGAGTCTGCGCATCATCTCGTTCACGCTGCCGGACTCGGCGGCGAGCGTGGCGAGCAGTTCGCGGGTGTACTTGACCGGCATGGATGTCCCCCTGTGGGCCGATGAAGCCCCCTCCCCGGTCGGTGAACGAGCGGTGTCGGGGTTCGGTCACGGGTGGTGGCGGGTTTCGGCCACCGGCTGACTGGTTGCCGAGGGGTTCCGACCTGTGATGTTTGGCTTTTGATTACCAATTGGTACAGACCTATTGACCTGTGTGGTTCAGACCACATAGCTTCTGCGCCAATTGCAATCCCCCACGTGCGTGCTCCCCCACGGGCATGCGCCGACACTCTCTCCTGGAGGACCGAGTGTTGATCCGAAACACCGCGGAGCGGCGTCCCACCGCCGCTCGGCACCGCAGGAGTCCGGCGGCAAGGGCGGGCGTGGCCTCGTTGGCGGCCGCCTCGCTGGCCGGGCTGCTGATGGCGACGCTGGGTGCGGCGCCCTCGCAGGCGTCGGCGGCCGTCGACAACGCGGCCTGTCGGCCGGACGGGCTGTACCGGACCCCCGGGGTCGACGTCCCGTACTGCTCCGTCTACGACACCGGCGGGCGCGAGAAGATGGGTGCGGACCACCAGCGCCGCATCATCGGTTACTTCACCGGTTGGCGTACCGGCAAGAACGGTGACCAGCCGTACCTGGTGAGCGACATCCCCTGGGACAAGGTCACCCACCTCAACTACGCCTTCGGGCACGTCGGCGGCGACAACAAGCTGTCGGTCGGCACGGACGGCCCGACCAACGAGGCGACCGGGATCTCCTTCCCGGGCGTGCCCGGTGCCGAGCTGGACCCGACGCTCCCCTACAAGGGTCATTTCAACCTGCTGACGAAGTTCAAGAAGCAGTACCCGAACGTCAAGACCATGATCTCGGTGGGCGGTTGGACCGAGACCGGCGGCTACTTCGGGGACGACGGCAAGCGGGTGAACTCCGGCGGCTTCTACTCGATGACCGTGAACCCGGACGGCAGCGTCAACCAGGCGGGCATCGACACCTTCGCGGCCTCGTCGGTCGACTTCATCCGCAAGTACGGCTTCAACGGCGTCGACGTCGACTACGAGTACCCGACCTCGATGAAGGACGCCGGCAACCCGCTGGACTGGCAGCTCGCCAACTCCAAGCGCGGTTCGCTGGCCAAGGGCTACGCGGCGCTGATGAAGACGCTGCGGGAGAACCTGGACCGGGCCGGCGCCGCCGACGGCAGGCACTACCTGCTGTCGGTCGCGGCCCCGTCGTCCGGCTACCTGCTGCGCGGCATGGAGACCTTCCAGGTGGCGCAGTACCTGGACTACGTCAACATCATGTCGTACGACCTGCACGGGGCCTGGAACAAGTACGTCGGCCCGAACGCCTCGCTGTACGACGACGGCAAGGACGGCGAGCTGGCGGCGGCGAACGTATACGGCACCGGGCAGTACGGCGGCATCGGGTACCTGAACGCCGACTGGTCGTACCACTACTTCCGGGGTGCGATGCCGGGCGGCCGGATCAATGTCGGCCTGCCGTACTACACCCGCGGCTTCAAGAACGTGCAGGGCGGGACCAACGGCCTCTGGGGCACGGCCTCGGCGACCACCTGCCCGGTCGGCTCCGGACTGACGGCCTGCGGTGACGGCGCGGTCGGCATCGACAACATCTGGAACGACAAGGACGACGCGGGCAAGGAGTCCCCGGCCGGGTCGAACCCGATGTGGCACGCCAAGAACCTGGAGAAGGGCATCCTGCCCGACTACCTCGCCAAGTACGGCGTGACGGACACCGCGCTGCAGGGCACCTACGCCCGCAACTACAGTTCCGCCCTGGTGGCGCCGTGGCTGTGGAACGACACCAAGAAGGTGTTCCTCTCCACCGAGGACGAGCAGTCGGTGGGTGCCAAGGCGGACTACATCGTGAACCAGGGCGCCGGCGGCGCGATGATCTGGGAGCTCGCGGGCGACTACAAGTGGGACGCCGCGGCGAACGGCGGCAAGGGCGAGTACGTGCCCGGTTCGACGCTGACCTCGCTGATGTACGACAAGTTCAAGTCGGCGGCCCCGTACGGCGCGACCCGTTCGACGGTGGCGCTGCCGCAGCAGACCCTGGCGATCGACGTGTCGTTCACCAACTTCGCGCTGGGCGACTCGAATTACCCGATCAACCCGAAGCTGCACATCGTCAACGACTCGACGTTGACCCTGCCGGGCGGCACCGAGTTCCAGTTCGACCAGCACATCGTTGGACGTAACCTACGTGCATGAGCGATGACTTGGTGCAGCGCGCACACTGGGGTGACCTGACGGGGCTCAATCTGGCGGGGCTGGTACGCCTCTCGTTCGAGCCGGATTACGGCGGTGACGAGGACGAAGCCACCGAGCAGCAAGACAAGTTCACCCCCTTCACCGGTCGTGACATCAAGGGCCGGGACGAGCAGGAGAAGGACGCCCGGGGCTTCGTGGAGCACCGGCGCGGAAACTACGTCTACACCTACGAAGAGCCGGACACGAGTGCGTGGAAGCGCAAGCGCGTCCGTCTGCCGGACGGCCGAATCACCTACCGCGTTGTCCGTCCTGTTTTTGAGGGCGCGTTGGAGGACCTGAAGAAGGGCCGCACGCCCGATGGTCACCGCCTTGACGGCCTGATCGTGTACGACATCGACCGCCTCACGCGAGACAACCGCCACTTGGAAGACGCCATCGAGGTGGTGCAGAACTTCCGGCGCCCGATCATCGACATCACCGGCACCCTTGATCTCCTGACGGACAATGGGCGAACGGTCGCCCGGATCATGGTGGCGACGAACAACAAGCAGTCGGCCGACACCGCCCGCCGGGTGAAGCGCAAGCACCAGGCGCTGCAACAGGCGGGCATCCCTGCCGGTGGTCGGCGTCCCTACGGGTGGGCGGCCGACAAGCGGTCGCTGGAACCGGCGGAGGCCAAGAACATCCGTGACGCCGTCGAGCGGCTGATCAAGGGTGCGGGGGTCCGGACGATCGTGGCTGACTGGAACCGCAAGGGGCTGACCACGCCCGCCGGAAGCCAGTGGACGAACGCCAATCTCAAGAACGTTCTCCGTAACCCTCGTATCTGCGGGTACCGGTCGCGCTGGGTATCCGACATCGACCCGGAGACCGGCCGGGAGAACAAGCGCTGTGAGATCGTGCTTGACGACAAGGGCAAGCCGGTCCGAGGCCAGTTCGATCCGATCATCTCGGTCACGGAGTGGGAGGCGCTGACCGACGCCATCGGTACCGGTCCGGCCCCGGGCAGTGGCCACAACGCGCGCAAGTACCTGCTCTCAGGCATCCTGCGCTGTGACAAGAACGGTTGCGGCGCGCCGCTCCGGGCTCAGAAGTCGCCGCCGAGCCGCAAAAAGGCGCCCGGCTACTTCTACTACGTGTGCCCGGGGAAGACCGAAGGGCGCGGGTGCGGTGGGACCAGGCTCGCCGGCCCGGAGACCGACGAACTCCTGATCAAGCTTGTCATCAGCAAGTACGAGGAAGAGGCCGCACAGCGGCAGGCCGAGACCATCCCATCGGAGTGGGACAAGGAGGGGGAGCTTGCGCGCGTTCGTGAGGACCGCGACGAGCTGAAGAAGGCACGGCGGGCCCGGCAGGTCACCGCAGAACGCTACTTCGCCGATCTCGCCGAGTACGACGCGGAAGAGCGCCGACTGGTGAGCGAGCGGAACCAGTGGTTGCGCGCGACCTTCGCCGCCCAGGGGGAGCCCGTCAACCTCGGGAAGGACTGGGACACCCTGACGTTCCCCGCGCAGCGCGGCTACCTGGAGAAGGCGCTACTCTGCGTGCTGGTCGCCCCCGCAGCCGCGCCCAACAGGCCCATCCGGGACCGCCTCAGCCCGTTGTTCCGCGAGCGGATCGCGGGGCTCTGATCCCGGTGCCCGCAGCTGTGCCGTACTGTCACAGTGGCGGGCAACAGATGTGACTACACGCCTGCCGAGAAGCGCGTTGACGGCCTCCCAGTCGGCGTCAGACCAACGCGCCGCACGGCGTGCCTGTTCACGCGCCCAGGCCCAGTCCTCCCCTTCGTCAGCCGAGGTGGTCATTGCTCAACCTCACTCGTTCAAGGGCCAGTTGATCCTTGGCGATCTCTCGGTTGGTGGCGAGGTCTTCGGCGATTCCGGCGGCGATGAGTGCTTCGGCGGGCGTGTGGCCGGTTCCGACGAAGCGCCAGGCGGATTCCGTGGCGGTGTCGGTGTCCCAGTCCGCGTACAGGGCGGGGGCGCCGGCGAGGGCGCGGGCGTGTTCGGCGCGGTCGGTTCGAAGCCGGGTGTAGGTGGTGGAGTAGGCGTGGGTTTTGGTGAGGCAGTGGCCCCGGTAGCCGAGCATGTGGGCCCACGTGTGTAGCCGCAGGTGTTGGAGTTCGGGTAGTTCGCCGAGTCGCCAGGCGGTGGCGATGAGGGCCTGGATGTGGGGAGTGACGTGTAGCGCTCGGATGTCGGCCAGGGTTGTGATGCGGCGGTCGACGGCGCCGGCGGTTTCGGCGCTCTTGCTGGTGTACTTGGCGACGTAGGCGGCTACCGCGTCGTCGGTGAGGCGTCCGCCGTCCCCGCCCGTGAGGGGGTGGGCGTCGAGTTGGGTTCCGAAGCTGAGCCGTCCGTCGCCGTACGCGGCCGATTCGGGGCGCGGCAGGGCTACGGCGGCAGCCGCAGAGCGCACGGTCTCCAGGAGGAGATCCGCTGTTGCCCAGGGCGGGGGCGTGGAGGTGGGTCCGTCGGGGCCGTCGAAGCGGATGACGGCGTGGAAGTGGATGGCGCCGCGCTTCTGGTACTCGGCGACCTTGGCGGTCGAGACCCGGATCAGTGTGCGGATCGCCGTGCGGCCGACGCCGGTCCGGGCGGCTACGTGGTGGTAGAGGTTGTCACGGAAGGCCTTCCACAGGGCAGGGGCCGTGGCGTTCCACAGGATGTGGCCGGGGTAGTCGTAGCAGTCGGCGCAGAGCGGTTGTCCGATGAGCGGGTCTGTGTCCGGGTGGGTCCGGCCGCAGCCGTGTCGGCCCCCGTGTTCGCAGTGGCGGCGCCGGGAGTGGTGGCAGTCGCCCGCGCGGTGGACCGGGCCGAAGGTGGGGGCGGTCAGGGTGACGAACAGCCGGGGGTGCGTCCGCACCGTTTCGGGGACTCCCTTGCCGCCGATGAGTCCGGAGCGGACGAGGTGGAAGGTGTCGCCGCTGTGCTCTCGCGAGCAGGACGGGCAGCGGGTGGCCCGGCGGTTGCGGCAGCGGACGGCGAGCCGGCCGCCGGGTTCGGTGGTGGTCGAGTAGTGCTGCAGGACCTCACCGGTGTCGGCGTCGAGGGTGGTGGTGTGCCCGGTGAGGTAGACCGGTTCGGCGCAACCGCCGGTGGCGCGGATCTGTTCGAGCCAGCGGTTCAGGTCCGGCATCTCGCCGAGGCGGACCAAATCTCGGTCAACGGGCGGTAGTTGGCGTAGCCGCGCCTCCCGGTCGAGGAAGGCGCGGCGTGCGGCGGGATCGGTGTAGGGGTTGGTGCCGGTGGTCATGGTGGGTGTCTCCAGGGCCAGGGTTCGCCGGGCCCCGGCCGGGCCAGGCATGTGCTGGCACGGCCGGGGGTGGCGTGGGGGCGGGTGGAGGGGGTCCGGCGGATCGGGGTCCGTCCGCCGGTGGGGATTGGGTGGGTTGGCACGGTGATCACGCCTTTCAGGTGGTGGTGTGGGTGAGGCCCTGGACGATCCAGGTCACGGCGTAGACGATCGGGTTGGTCCAGCCGATGCGGTCGAGGTAGATGGCGAGCACGCCGACCAACAGGACCTGCCAGAAGCGCAGTTCGCCGGAGCGGACCAGGAGGAAGGTGGCGAGGGCGAGGAAGGCGATCAGGATGAGGGCGGCGCTGTTGCTCATCAGAGGTAGACCCCTTCGGTCGGCTCGTCGACGTGGAGGCCGGGCCAGGTGGGGGCGAGGCGGGCGTACTTCCGCGCGGCACGGCGGGCCTGGTCGGGGGTGACGTGGATCGAGCGGGCACGGAGCCACTGACCGTCGGTGTCAGCGGTGATGGCGACGCCCTGTTCGGCGAGCGTGATGCGCTGCGCTGCGGCAAGGGCGTCCTTGTTGAGATCGCCGAGCGCCATCTCCGCCGTGCCCGCGTCGCTCACCCGGTGGCAGATGCGGCCGGCCAACTGTGCACGCAGGGCCGTGACGCCGGGCCCGAGGTCCGAGCCGACGCGCTGACCGGCGATGACGAGGTGGATGCCGAGGGCGGCGCCGAGCTGGGAGAGCCGCAGGAGGTTCGTGGAGATCTCCCCGACCTCTGCCTTGTCCTCGCGCGTCGCCATCAGGTACAGCTCTGCTACTTCGTCGACGATGAGGACGACGGGCAGCTTGCGGAGCTTGGCCGGCAGGTCCCAGATCGACCGGGCGCCGACCGAGCGGCACAGCTGCATCCGCGCTTCGGTCTCCGCCACCAACTCGGCGAGCAGGCGCGCCGCTTCGGCCCGAGTCGAGGCCAGCGCCGACAAACGGTCCTCGAACAGGGACAGTTCCATGCCGCCCTTGAGGTCGATGCCGAACAGGGCGACGCGTTGCGGGGCGAGTTCCTTCACCAGGGCAGCGATCAGGGTGGACTTGCCGGAGCGGGTTGCGCCGACGATCAGCCAGTGCGGTGCCCGCCGGAAGTCGATCACCCACGCCCGGCCGTCCTCCAGCAGCCCGACCACCGCCCGCAGCACGCGCTGCTTCAGCTGATACGGCACAACCGGTCCCCGGAGCGGGTCCCAAGCCAGCGCCGACAGCGTCACGAACCCGCGCTCGTCCGAGAACAGCCGGACCGCATGGACCCGCCAGGCATGCGTCAGCGCTTCCACGGCGGACAGGAAGTGGTCCGGTACCTGCCCGGGGTGCAGTCGCACCGCCACGTCCAGGCCGCCCCGCCGCAGTTTCGGCACGCCCAGGCGGGGCGGGACCGGCTTGAGGGGATCACCCCTCACCACCAGATCGCCGAGCAGCGCCCGCCCGGGACGCTTGGCCACCGCGAGGCCGAGGTTCGTGGTCAGCCGCCGCCAGGTCACACGGACCCTGATCACGGTGACCGGGTAACCGAGCAGGCACCACCAGATGTAGGGGTAGTTGCGCCGCAGCCCGGGAGCCGTGGCGAGCAGGATGAGCACCGTGGCGAGCAGCGCCACCCAGAGGAGCTGGAGAACGATCACAGCCGTCCCCCGTTCTCCATGGCCGTGTTGTGCGCTTCGGTCTCAAGGTCCCGGGCCTGCCCGGCGGCCTTGGTGGCGACGATGGCGATGTGGTCGAAGAGCTGGGCACCGTCGTCGTCCCGCCCGAACGGGTCGACCTCTTCGGCCAGGTCCCCCAGTTCGCGCAGCAGACCGCGCAGCCTCACGCGCGTCGCGCTGCTCATCAGGCGTCGCCTCCCTTGCGCGAGGCCGCCGGGGCCGGGGCCGGAATGGGGGTGATGGCGTCGGCGCGGAAGGACAGACCGTGCCTGTCTCCCATCGCCCACGAGAAGGCGGTCAGGCCGGTGACGTGCACCCGCACGCCCTCCGCGACGCCGACCGGTTCGCCGGACACGCTGATCTCGATGATCGAGGCCCGCCGGCCGTCCTGCCGCACCGCGACACCGACCGTGTACACGGCCTGCCCCTCACGGTCCTTGCGCACCTCGCCGGTCTCGCGGTTCGCGATCCGCACCTCCGGGGCGACGATGCAGGTCATCGTGCCGAGCCGGGTTCCGTCAACGGGAATGGACTGCATGAGCGCACACTCCTAGATCACAAAGGCCATTTAACGTCCGTCGTCAAACGTACTTACCTTTGCGCCTCGATGATGCGCCACCTTGACGCCCCGACGCAAGCGATTCATGCTTACGTTTAACGCCTAGCGACTGACGACAGACATAGAGATGCCGCCCGACCAGGGCAAACGACGACACACGAACCCTCGAAAACCACACGACACACGCGACGCGGGCCACCCCGGCGCCCGCACCAAGGGGTCCAACACCATGGCGATCATCCGGAACGAGGCCCTGCACAAGCAGGTAGCGGCGGCGATGCGGCAGGCGATCGCCACCGGCGAATGGCCGCCCGGTACGCAGCTGCCCACGGAAACCGATCTCGCCCAGACGTACGGCGTCTCAAGGCCCACCGTCCGCCTCGCCGTCGCAGCCCTCCGCAGCGAAGGCCAGCTGGACGTCAAGCAGGGACGAGGCACCTTCGTCCGTCCCACCGTGCACGGCCCCTCCGACACCATGGAGCGCACCGTCACCCTCCGGGCGGGCACCTATGAAACGCCCACCGACGCGTGGTTCGGCCAGGGCGAGGAGCCGGCCGTTTACCGCACCCGCACCGACGCCATCACCGCACCCATGCTGAACATGAGTGAGGACGAACTGATGATCGGCGTCGATCGCCTCATCACCGACCCCGCCGGAGACGGCCGCGCCCTCCACCGCCTGTTGCTCCCCATGGAGCGCAGCGAAGGGACCTCTCTTGCCCAGCAGCCGGGCGTGACACCGGCCGAGGCCTACGCGGCACTGGCCGCCGCCGGGCACGAACCCGCCTGGCGCGATCGGGTCAGCGCCCGCGTCCCCCAGCCCGACGAACGTGAAGCCCTCCGCCTGTCCGAGGCCGCCGTTCTGCTGGTCGTCCACCGCGTCACCTACGACCGGCCGTCGGGCCTGCCGCTGCTGCTCGAAGAGACCAGGCTCGGCGCCGAGTCCACCGGGCTGACCTTCGACATCGAGGCCGCCAAGCCCAAGCGCACCACCCAAAGGGCCAAGGCCGCTCACTGACCGCCGTGCCTCACCGATCAGCCCCCACGTCCGAGCCAGGGCGCGGGGGCTGTCGCAACTTGCCTTCACTTACTCAAGCGGCGGCGCATCCGCGCCGCCGGCGGCCCCAGCCGCCCCGGCCGGGCATGCGGCCTTGCGGCCGTTCCGGGCCGGGCGGCTGGCCGCCCACGGACGCTTCACCGCTGGAAGGTGGAGGGCGCCCAGGCCCGTTCGCTGCCGCAGGGTGGCCGGGGTGGCCGGCCGAGGGAGGCTTTACACACCTTGCCGGGCCGGGGCCCGCGTCGGGCAAGGACGGGGGGCCACTCGGCCCAATTGCGGTCAGGCCCAAAAGCCCTGACCGAGTTCGCAGCAGCTTACGGCCCCCCGACCATGCCCGACCCCAACCCCGCAAGGACACCGCCCAAAGCCTCCCCCAACCGGCCACGCGCACCGGCTCCCCGCCCACCGGGATCCGGTCAGGCCAGCTCGCGGCGGACGTACGCGGCCAGGCAGAGCAGTTCCTCCAGGCTCAGCCAGCCCTCCGCGACGCCCTCCAGGCGAACCACTGGGCCACCGAGGGCATCGGTATCGGCGATCGCCCGCAGCTGCGCGCGCTTCACGCCGCATGCCGCGAGCAGCGCGTTCAACTCGTCCGCTTCCCGGCGCGCCACCCGCCACCCCGCCGCGTAGTCCACTCCCGGCAGCCACACCCACGCGTCCGGATCGAGGCCTGCCGCCAACTCCGCACCGAAGTCGTCGTCCCCGTCCAACAGTCCCTCAACTCCCTTGATCCACAATCGAACCGGCCATCCGTGCACAGACATGCCGAGGAGCCCGATACCATCGGCACCGGGTTCCAACCCACCGGACCACCCCTATCCCGCCAAGGTCACGGGGTGGTCCGGCACGTCTTCAGTTGTCCCTGATCAGGTCAGGGGCCCTACCGCGCAGCCTCGCTCTCTTCGGGGTCGTGGCCGAAGATCCGCCGGAACAGCTCCGCCTCGTCCAGTCCGGCCAGCGGATCGTCAACTCCGGTGCGCTCTCGCCAGATCCGCCGCATCAATCGCGCCCGAGAGTTGTCGAGGTATCCGGGTTCGGCGAACCACGCCGTCACCGCACGGTGGGCCGCACGCCGCCGGGGGGAGAGGGCCCGCACCGGCCAGGAGAACTGGCCACGCAGCGACCACCACCACACGATGCTGCCCAGCCAGGTCCGAGGGTCCCGCCGCATCACGGGCACACCCCGGGATCGGCCGGGTAGAGCTTGATCACGTACGGCGTGATCCCGACGAACGCGAGCGCCTGCACCTGCCCGTATGTCGCGAGTCGGTGCTCAATCGACGGCACCGCCGGCGGCCCGAACAGATCGTCGAAGTACTTCCACTGATCCGCGTCCAACGGCAGTGCCCGCAGCGAGCCGAGGAGCGCGGTCAGCGCGTCCGACAGTTTGGAGAACTGCGCGGGCTCCGTGACCCCCCGGACCTCCACCGTCACCGGGAACCGGTGCGGGGCTGTGCGCTCAGCGCCAGTCATGACCTCCCCTTCCTCCGCGCACGGCGCTTGAACGCCAGCCCGTTCAGCTTTCTCTCCACGACTTCCAGTTCCACCCGCACCCGCACTGAGGGCTGACGCATCCGCCGCACCTCTCCGACGAACGCCGCCGCGCCGCCTCTGAACGGCATGTCCGTGTCCAGCGCCCACGTCAGGTAGTCGCGGACCGGTTCGATCGCCTCATCGAGCGTCGCCGGCTGGTCAATGGGGAACGCGCACTCCACCGCCTCCAGCAACTTGATCAGGGAGTCCACGTGCGACAGGGCGCATTCGGCGGTGGACAGCAACTCGGCGCGATCCAGCTCCGCCAACGGCACCCCGGCCCGGATACGCTCCACGGCCCAGTACGCCTCATCCACCCGCCACTGACCCAAGCTGAACGCAAGGTGCGGAAACCGATCAGCCGGACGCGGCCGGGCGCTGGCACCAGGCTCAACGGGAAGGCTCGTCACGCCGACACCTCCCCCGCACGGCGCGGGTGCCACTTGTGAACACCCGCCGCCTGACCATTCACGACGATGTACCGAGCCAGCGCCCTCCGCAGCCCCGCGCCGCAGTAGAAGCACCGCGTCGCGGCCACCCCGGACGGCCTCCCGAGCCTCATCGCGCACCACCTTCCGGGCCCACCAGAGCCCAAACGATCTTCCCGATACCGCCCGGCCGGGTCTGACAGCCCCACTCCATCGACAAGGCCTCCACCAGACACAGCCCCCGGCCCGACACGTGGTCCGCACAGGTGGACCGCCGGATCACCGGCCTCTCGCTGCTCGCGTCATGCACCTCCACCCGAACGTGGTCACAAACCGACTCGAATCGGATGGCGATACGCCGCCCCTTGGGCACCCGGGCATGCACCACAGCGTTCGTCACCAACTCGGAGACCACGAGCTCACTGCTGTCCATGAGGTCGACGCCATCCGGAACGCCGCGCAGGAAGTCCTGCAACAGCCTCCGCGCCTCACCGACCGACAGTCGGTGGCGCGGCAGCCAGAAGAACGCCCACGAGGAGGGCGGAGATGCCGAAGCCCCTACCGATGTACCTGCACTGTTCACTACATCCGCCCCAACTCTCGCCGAATTCACTCGGTCCACGAAGCAGCCGTGCCGACCTTCCGTTTCAGACAACACCGTCAGGCCGGGCCGGAGTAATGTCGTAGGGGGTGTTGAACCATAGTGAATGGTCGTCAGTCTGCCGACAGGGGAACGATCTTGAAGACACCGAACTCTCAACTGCCGACTGGCTGAGCCGTACGGGCTGGTCGCTCGGTGAACTCGCCCGACGCGTTCGGGCAAAGGCAGCCGAAGGCGGGCACCCACACATCTCGTCGGACCCGTCCAGCGTCAAGCGCTGGCTCGACGGCCAGTCGCCGCGCTGGCCGGTGCCGGACATCCTGTCGGACGTGTTTTCGGCGCACTTCGGCTACCGGGTCACTGCCTACGACCTTGGGCTTGAGACGTCATCCGTTGCGGACCGAGCCCTTGTCTACAACCAGTCCTACCCCGCTACGGTGGAGGCCGTTGCAGACCTTGGGAGGGCCGACGTGGATCGACGGAAGTTCCTGACCGGATCAACATTCGCTGTCGCCGCAGCAGTCGGGCCATCTCGTGACTGGCTGCTCCAGACACTCGACCAGGCCCCGAGGCCCGGCCGGCGGGTCCAGTTGGAGGACGTGACCGCCGTCAAGAACATGTTCGGCGCGTTCCAGCAGATGGACATCTTCCAGGGCGGCGGATCGGGCCGCCTCGCGCTCGCCGCCTACATGAACGAGCACGTGTTCCCGTTGCTCCGGTCGACCAACACCGAGGAGGTTCGGCACGCGCTGTGCGAGGCAGCCGCCGAACAGACCTACCTGCTCGGATGGATGGCGTACGACAACGGCGAGCACGGCCCGGCGCAGCGTTACCTGATCCAGTCCCTCCGCCTTGCCGAGGAGTCCGGGAACACGGCGCTCGGTGCCCATGTGCTCGCCGGTATGGCCGACCAGGCGACGCTTCTCGGGCACCCGGACGAGGGCCGCCGGCTCGCCCAGGCCGGACGCGCGGGGCTCTCCAGGACACCGGAGTCGGACGCGTGCATGGCGGACCTCTGGGCTCTCGAAGGTCGCGCGCTCGCCAAGCTCCGCGACAAGCGCGCGGCAGCTCAGGCGGTCGCCGCCTCGGAGGAGGCTTACGCGAAGGTCCAGCTCGACAACGAGGCTGAGTGGGCCCGGTTCATCGATCCTGCCTACCTCAACGGCGAGCACGCCCAGACGTTCCAGGACATCGGCGACGCCGGCGAGTCCGAGCGATACGCCCGCCTCTCGATCGAGCACGCCACGGCCCAGAAGCGCGCCAGGCGCGGCGCCATGTCCCAAGCCGCCCTTGCAGTCTCCCACCTCCAGCGCCGGGACCTCGAAGCAGCGCACGCGGCTGGCCTGCGGACTCTCACGCTGACCAGCCAGGTCAAGTCATCCCGTGCCGCCGAGGCCGTACAGAACCTCAAGCAGCAGATGGTCCCGTTCGGCCGCCACGCTCTGGTGGCAGACTTCAACGACCGGGCGCGCGAAGTGCTTGCAGCCTGATCACCGGCTGCACATGTCGGGCCCTTCCTGTGTGGGGAGGGCCCGACCCATGTGCGGAGGCAGGTTCGCGGAAAGCCCGTGTTACATCTACGAATGTGTTGCGACTACGGCAACTCGGCCCCGGGCAACGCCAAGGACCAGTCCGGCTTCGGGTTGCAGGTGATCAGACAGGACAACCCGGGCCCGGGCAACGTGGGCGGTCTGAAGGGCACCTACAACCGGGTGTCGGTCAAGCTGCCGGGGTGGCAGTCGCTGGCGCCGGGCGCGTCGGTCGACATGGACTTCGTCTACTACCTGCCGGTGTCCACGCCGTCGAACTGGACGGTCAACGTGGGTGGCGCGCTGTACGGCATCAAGGGGGACCTGACCCGGGGCGCGGCGGACGGCGGTACGACCCCGCCGACCACGCCTCCGACGACGCCGCCGACCACCCCGCCGACCACCCCGCCGACAACGACGCCGCCGACGACGCCGCCGACCACGCCGGCCGGTTGCGCGGGTGCGCCGGGCTGGGACGCGGGCACCACCTACGCGGCCCCGACCAAGGTCTCGTGGAAGGGCCACTACTACCAGAACAAGTGGTGGACCAAGGGCGACGACCCCGCGGCGAGCGGCGCGTGGGGAGTCTGGAGCGACCTCGGGGCCTGCTGAACCGACAGCGGTCCGTGAGGTGAAGGACGGCGGTGGCGGCGCACCCGGTCGGGGGGTGTGCCGCCACCGCTCCGTTTCCGGTGGTGAGGGGCTCAGGCCTCGATCTTGAGGTCGCGCAGCAGCTTGGCGACGTGGCCGGTGGCCTTGACGTTGTAGAGCGCGCGCTCGACCTTGCCCTGCTCGTCGACGATGATCGTGGAGCGGATCACGCCCTGGTAGGTGCGGCCGTAGTTCTGCTTCTCGCCGTAGGCGCCGTACGCCTCCAGGACCTTGTTGTCCGGGTCGGAGAGCAGGGTGACCTTGAGGTGCTCGGTCTCGCGGAACTTGCCGAGCTTCTCCGGCTGGTCGGGCGAGATGCCGATGACGTCGTAGCCGGCGCCCGCGAAGACCTCCAGGTTGTCGGTGAAGTCGCAGGCCTGCTTGGTGCAGCCGGGGGTGAGCGCCTTGGGGTAGAAGTAGACGACGACCTTGCGGCCCGCGTGGTCGGCGAGGGACACCTGGTTGCCGTCGGCGTCGGACAGGCTGAAGGCGGGCGCGGTGTCGCCGGGCTGGAGACGCTCAGTCATGGGTGGACTCTCCTGGTGCGTGCTGCTGTGACGGGCGGTCGTACCACGGCAAACCTACCTCCGATGGTGGGTGGGGCCGCGCGGCCGTTCCCGGCAGCTGACACACTGGGTCAGCGCACGGATCGCAACGGATCGCACAGATCGACATCGGCAAGTGAATGGGGTGGCCCGAGTGGGCGAGGCGAGCACGCAGGACAAGTCGGCGCGGACGACCGCCCAGATCGAGGCGGACATCGAGAGCGCGCGCGGCCGGTTGGCGGCGACCCTGGACGAGCTGGCCGTACGCGTTCACCCGAGCACGATCTCCGCCCAGGTCAAGGCCAAGGCGGCGGCCGCCGTCGAGGAGCGGGCCGGGCGGGCGTACGTGGCCGCGAGCGGCATGGTGGACAAGGTGAAGGCGCAGTTCGTGGACGAGAAGGGGCAGCCGCGCCGGGAGCGGATCGTGCCGGCCGCGTTGGTCGGTGTGGGTCTGGTGCTGCTGGTCGCCTCGTCGCGCAAGCGTCGCAAGGACTGACCGTTCGCGGACGCGGACGCGGACGCGGGTGAGGGCCGGGCGCGGTGCGTGCCCGGCCTTCCGGGCGCGCGGCCTTCCGCATGCCGGGCCAGGGTCACGCTCCGCGCCGGGGAGCGGTACCTTCGGGACCGTGAGTACGAACGACGAGACCCGCTCCGATCACCAGCACGAGGCCGCCCGGCACGACCGGCTGGGCGAGAAGCTGCCGATCCGGATGCTGCACGACCGGGTGCTGGTGCGCATCGAGGGCGGCGAGGGCGAGCGCCGCTCGACCGGCGGCATCCTGATCCCGGCGACCGCGGAGCTAAGTAAAAGGTGCACGTGGGCGGAAGCTGTTGCTGTCGGCCAGAGCGTGCGCTCGGTCGAGCCCGGGGACCGGGTGCTGTACGACCCGGAGGACAAGCTGGAGGTCGAGGTCAGGGGCGCGACGTACGTGCTGCTGCGGGAGCGTGACCTGCACGCCGTCGCGGCGACGCGCTTCGGGGACACCGAGGGCTCGACCGGGCTCTACCTGTGAGCGCGCGGCGCCTGCGGTACTTCTTCGAGGCGGGGGTCGTCGGCACGGCGCTGTGGCCGGACGACGTGGAGAGCCCGTACGGCTACCCGGCCGAGCTGGACCGGTTGCCGCTCGGCGCGGGCCTGCGGGCGGAGCTGGACTGGTTGTCGGAGTGGTTCCAGTCCTCGATCGACTGGGACGACCCGGGCGGTCCGTCGCCGTGGGGGCCGGAGGAGGAGGCGCGCTTCGCGGTGCGCGCCGTGGCGGCGCTGGAAGCGGTGCGCCGGGAACTCGGCCCGAGGTGGACGGTCGTGGACCGGTTCCGGCCGGCCCGACCGGTCAGGCCGGTCTGACCGGCAGGGGTCCGGGCCGTCGGCGGGCCCGGGTGCGGCGGCGGTTGCGGGCGTCGGCCCGGATTCGTCGGTGGCGGGCGTTAGGGTCCGGCCATGACGAGGAGTGTGCCGCTGATCGGTGACGGGGAACGTCGGGCCAGGCTGGGGCGGCGGCAGCTGTTGGCGCCCCCGGTGCGCGCGGTGCGCGCGGTGCGGGTGGAGGACGTGGCCGACGCGGTGGTCGGGCTGCACGCGACGGACGCGGCCACGGTGTACCTGTCGGCGTGCGCGCGGCTGGCCGAGCCGACGGCGGCCGAGGTGGACCGGGCGCTGTACGAGGACGTCTCGCTGGTGAAGCTGCTGTCGATGCGGCGGACGATCTTCGCGGTGACGGAGGGCTTCGCCCCGTACGTGAGTGCGGCGGCGGCGCGGGCGATCGCGGCGAAGGAGCGGGCGACGCTCCTCAAGCACCTGCGGGACCACGCCGAGGGTTGGGACGAGCAGCGGCTGGCCGCGACCGAGCGGGACGTGCTGGCCGCGCTGGCGCTGCGCGGCGAGGCGACGACCAAGGAACTCGGCGACGATGTACCGCAGTTGCGCGAGAC
Source organism: Kitasatospora sp. NPDC048545 (assembly GCF_040651155.1). Classification (NCBI taxonomy): domain Bacteria; kingdom Bacillati; phylum Actinomycetota; class Actinomycetes; order Kitasatosporales; family Streptomycetaceae; genus Kitasatospora; species Kitasatospora sp. NPDC048545. The sequence goes on along the minus strand of NZ_JBEZIQ010000006.1, from coordinate 134,627 downwards.
GATGCTGATGTCGGCGGGCAAGGCGTACGAGGCGAAGCAGAGCGTGGGCAGCCGTCTGCTGCGGCTGTTGGCCTCGGACGGGCACGTGCGGCGCTGCCGTCCGCGCGGCTCGTGGTTGAGCAGCAGCTACCCGTGGGCGCTGGTGCCGCAGTGGCCGGACGTGCCGGTGCGGGACGCGAAGGCGGAGGTGGTGCGCCGTTGGCTGGCCGCGTACGGTCCGGGGACGGTCGAGGACGTGAAGTGGTGGACGGGCTGGACGCTGGGGGATGTCCGGGCGGCGCTGGGGGACGTCGGTGCGCAGGGCGTGGGCCTGGCGGGCGGTGCGGCGGGGCTGGTGCTGCCGGGTGACGACGGCCCGGTGGAGGAGCCGGAGCCGTGGGCGGCGCTGCTGCCCGCCCTGGATCCGGCGGTGATGGGCTGGCGTGGGCGGGACTGGTACCTGCGGCCGGAGGACGTGCCGGCGCTGTTCGACCGGGCGGGCAACGCCGGGCCGACGGTGTGGTGGTGCGGCGAGGTGGTGGGCGGTTGGGCGCAGCGTGCCGACGGCGAGCTGGTGTGGCGGTTGTTCCGGGACGTCGGTGCGGAGGCGGGGAGGGCGGTCGCGGCGGAGGCGGAGCGGTTGGCGGGGTGGCTGGGCGGGGTGCGGGTGACGCCGCGGTTCCGGACGCCGGTGGAGCGGGAGTTGGTGGCGGGGCGGTAGGCCGGGCCGTTCCAGACGAGTAGTTCCGATGTCTGGCTGCGGAGACAGCAAGAGGGTCCCGGTGATCCGTGTGTGACGACAGACCTCGAAACCCTCTTGACCTCACTCAATGTGAAAGTTGACGACGAGATCGGAGGAACCCGATGGATGGGAACGCCGCCGCTACTGAGCGACAGCGAGTTGGTCTGTCCGGCGGTCGCGCAGGCACTGCTCGGGTACCACTCCGAGGCCCGGTGGCTGCGCTACGCGAACAAGCACCTGCCGGACATGTTCCCCTGCCTGCCGCAGCGGCCGGGCTACAACAAGCGTCTGCGATCCTCGCTTCCGCTGCTCAAGCGCATGATCCGGGAGCTGGCCATGGACAGCGACTTCTGGTTCGACAACCACTGGATCGTCGACTCGACGCCGGTCCCGTGCGGGATGTCGCGGCCGACGGTGTTGCGGGCTCCACCGGAACCCCGGCATTGTCGCCGGCCGCGAGCCCCGCGCCGTTCGGTGCGGGGCTTCGCCGGTTCACCCGTGGGCGAGCGGCACGCCGGGCGGCAGCGGCGGCTTCACCGGGAGCCGGACCGTGCCGCCGACGTGCCTTGCGCAGCGCCCGTACTCTCCCGGGCTGCTCAGGCCACGGCGGGCTCCGCGTCGAGGACCGCGTCGATCTCGGCCAGTTCCTCGGAGGTCGGCACCCACTGCCCGGCGGCGGCGTTGGCACGCACCTGCTCGGCACTGCTCGCCCCGGCGATGACCGAGCCGCAGCCGGGCCGTGCGGCGAGCGCGCCAACGCCGATCTCGAGGACGCTCCGGCCGTGCGCCTCGCCCCAGGCGGCGAGACGTTCGACCGCGTCGAGGCCGGCCTCGGTCACCCGCTCGGGCCGCGACGCCAGGCGCGAGCCCGCGGGCACGCCCGTGAGACGGCGCACCTTCCCGGTCAGCAGGCCATTGGCGAGCGGGTAGAACGGCAGCACACCGAGGCCGTAGTGCAGCGCCGCGGGCACCACCTCCCGCTCCGCACCGCGTTCGAGCAGCGACCATTCGTTCTGAGCCGAGACGAACGGGACGGCCCCGATCTCCCCGGCGACGTGCGCGGCCTCGGCGATCTGCCAGCCGGCGAAGTTGGAGTGCCCGATGTAGCGCACCTTGCCTTCGCGCACCAGCTCGCTGAGCGCGGCGAGCGTCTCGGCGATCGGTGTGCGCGGGTCAGGGGTGTGCAGCTGGTAGAGGTCGATGTGGTCGGTCTGCAGGCGTCGCAGCGACTCCTCAACCGCGCGCCGGATGTAGGCCCGGCCGCCCTTCGCCCCGGCCGCCGGCCCGTACCCCAGGTCCGCCCGCTGATAGCCGAACTTGGTGGCCAGCACGACCTCGTCGCGCCGCCCTTTCAACGCCTGGCCGAGCAGCGTCTCGGAGCCGCCCCCGGCGCCGTACATGTCGGCGGTGTCGAAGAGCGTCACCCCGGCGTCGAGTGCCGCGTCGACCACCGCGAGCGTCTGCGCTGCGTCGAGACGTCCGCCGAAGTTGTTGCAACCGAGTCCAACTACGGAGACGAGGAGTCCGCTGTTGCCGAGCGTTCGATATTCCATGGGGTGACTCTAGTTCTGGCACGACAACCGGACCGGCCAGCCCGTCACCCGGTCACTGATCGACCACTGAGCACATCGGAACTACTCGTCTAGGGGCGGTGGTCCGGGTCGTTCAAGGGGCGGTGGTCCGGGTCGTTCAGGGGGTGGGTGTCGCCGCCGGGTGGGTGGCGGGGCCGCCGGTGGCGGTGGGCGGGTCGGTGGGCCGGGGCGGCCGGGTCTGGGTGGGCCGGGGGGTGGGGCTGGGCTGGTCCTGGGTGGCCGTGGGCTGGGGGGCCGGTGGGGTGGGGGTGGTCGGGCCGGGGGCGGGTTCGCCGGTGGCGGCGGGGGCGCTGGGTGCGTGGGTGGGGGTTCCGCCGGGTGAGCGGGTGGCGCCGGTGGTCGGGCCGCCGGGGGCCGGGGTGGTGCCGGTGCCGGGGGAGGTGGTGCTGGTGGTGGGCCAGGGGCCGGGGCTGAAGCCGGGGCCGGGGTCGTCGTGGCCGGTCTGCAGGTCGAACTGCTGGGTGGGGGTGCCGCCGAGGGCGGCGGTCATGTAGGCGGTCCAGATCTTGGTGGGGATGGCGCCGCCGTTGATCCGGGTGAGTCCGGCGGTGCCGGCCAGTGGTTCCTTGGCGTGGGTCTTCGGGTTCTCCCGGAACAGGCCGACGGTGGTGGTGAGTTCGGGGGTGTAGCCGGCGAACCAGGCGGAGAGGTTGGAGTCGGTGGTGCCGGTCTTGCCGGCGGCGGGGCGGCCGAGGTCGAGGGCGGCGGCGCCGGTGCCGCGGGGGCTGACGACGTCGCGCAGGACGTCGGTGACGGAGTCGGCGATGCCGCGGCCGATGGCGTCGGTGGGGTTGTGGTCGGGCGTCTTGGGGACGTCGACGGCGCCGCCGGGGTTGACGCGTTCGAGTTTGAGGACGGACCACGGGGTGTGGGCCTGGCCGTGGTTGGCGAGGGTGGCGTAGGTGCCGGCGAGGTCGAGGGCGCTGGGGGTGGCGGTGCCGAGGGTCATGGAGGTGTTGGCCGGGTCCATGCCGCGGACAGTGTCGGGGATGCCGAGTTTGACGGCGGTGTCCCGGACGCGGGCGAGTCCCGCGTCGACGCCCTCCTGCGCGTAGACGGAGTTGACGGACTTCACCATGGCGTAGCGCAGGGTGATGTTGCCGTAGTCGACGTCGTCCTCGTTGGGCGGTGCGTAGGGGGTGGGGCCGCCGGTGACGGGGCGTTCGCTGGTGCCGTCGTAGTGGGTCTCGGTGGTGATGGGGTGGCCGTCGAGGGTGTGCTGGGCGAGCAGGCCGGCGGCGAGGTCGATCGGTTTGAAGGTGGAGCCGACCTGGTTGTCCTGGCGCAGGGCGTCGTTGTAGGGCTGTTTGGCGTAGTCGGGGCCGCCGTAGACGGCGAGGACGCGGCCGGTGGCGGGTTCGACGGAGGCGCCGGCGACCCGGACGTCGGTGTCGGTGGTGGGGCGGGCCCTGGGGTCGAGTTCGTCGGTGAGTTCGTCCTGGACGGCTTTGACGAAGGCGTCCTGTTTGGGCTTGTCGAAGGTGGTGGTGATGCGCCAGCCGCCGGCTTTGAGGGTGGCGGCGTCGATGGTGCCGGAGGAGATGAGGTAGTCGTCGGCGACGCCGACCAGGTAGCCGGCCTGTCCGGCGAGGCCGGTGGCGGGCTGGGGGTCGATCGGGTCGGGGAAGGTGGCGGCGGTGCGGTCGGCGGTGGTCAGGAAGCCGAGCTGGACCATGCCGTCGAGGGTGTAGTTCCAGCGGGCGACGGCCTTCTCGCGGTTGGCGGGGGTGGCGGTCTTGACGTCGTAGAGGCTGGGGGCCTGGAGGAGGGAGGCGAGGTAGGCGCTCTGGGGGAGGGTGAGTCCGGAGACGTCGACGCCGTAGTAGGCGTGGGCGGCGCTCTGGATGCCGTAGGCGCCGCGGCCGTAGTAGCTGCTGTTGAGGTATCCGGCGAGGATGTCCTTCTTGTCGCGCTGCTGGTCGACCTTGAGGGCGATGAGGAGTTCGCGGCCCTTGCGTTCGATGGTCTGACTCTGGGTCAGGTAGTAGTTCTTGACGTACTGCTGGGTGATGGTGGAGCCGCCCTGCATGCCCTTGCCGAGGAGGGTGTTCCAGCCGGCGCGGACCATGCCCTTCAGGTCGATGCCGCGGTTCTGGTAGAAGGTGCGGTCCTCGGCGGAGACGACGGCCTGCTGGGTGTGCAGCGGGATCTGGTCGATGGTGACGTCGGTGCGGTTGACTGCGCCGGTGCGGGCGATCTCGGTGGTGCCGTCGGCGTAGAGGTAGATGTTGTTCTGGGCGACGGCGTGGGCGTTGGGGTCGGGCACCGGGACGATGACGTAGAGCACGGCGAAGCCGCCGACGGCGAGCAGGAGCGCGGTGGTGAGCGTGCCGAGGATGACCCGCCAGGTGGGCAGGAGCCGGCGCCAGAGCGGGAGGGCGCGGCGGGCCTCGCGGCGGGCGGCCCGTTTGGCCTGGCGTCGGGTGCTCAAGGTCATGGCGAGATTATGTGCTATTTGACGTCCGGTCAGCGGCGGTTGGGCGTTTGACGTGCGCGGTTGGGTGCTTCGGGCGCCGTCCCGGGTGTGCGGGTGGGTGGGTCGTTGCGGCTGTCGGAAAACCGGGTGCGGGCGGTGGGGGCCGGAGGTACGGTGAAAGATGCGAACTTCATAGCGCGCCCGTTTCGGCAGCTCCGTCGGTCCGGCCCGGTACCCCCGGGTGCGGCCGGTCGGAGCCGTTGGGGCGTGCGCGGACGCGTGCGGACGTTCCTCTGCCCGTATTTGTCGATAAGGAGACAATATGCTGAACGCTGCCCCCGCCGAGGCGCGGCCCCCCGATCCCGGGGCGGCCCTCGCCGCCTCCCTCGGGCTGTACGCGGCCGTCGCCCGCGGCGCCTTCCGCCGCTACTCCACCTACCGGGCCGCCACCCTGGCCGGAACCTTCACCAACACCGTCTTCGGCATCATCCTCGCCTCCTCCTTCCTCGCCCTCTGGCAGGCCCGGCCGGGCCTCGGCGGCTACGACCAGAGCCAGGCCGTCACCTACATCTGGGTCAGCCAGGGCCTGCTGGTCACCGTCGCCGTGTGGGGCGGCGGCTTCCAGGACGACGTCCAGGACCGGTTCCGCAGCGGGGACATCGCCGTCGACCTCTACCGGCCGGTCGACTTCCAGGGCTGGTGGCTGGCCACCGACCTCGGCCGGGCCGCCTTCCAACTGCTGATCCGCGGCACCGTGCCGATGCTGGTCGGCGCGCTGGTGTTCCGCACCCGGATGCCCGAGCAGCCACTGACCTGGGCGTTCTTCCTGCTCTCTGTGCTCCTCGCGGTGGTGGTCAGCTTCGGGCTGCGCTTCCTGGTCTCGATCACCGGCTTCTGGCTGCACGACTCGGAGGGCGTGCGCTCGGTGATGCTGGTCGTCTCGATGTTCTTCTCCGGGATGCTGCTGCCGATCGCGCTGTTCCCCGGGTGGCTCGGCGACCTCGGCCGGGTGCTGCCCTGGGCCGCCCTGGTCAAGGTGCCGACGGACGTCTTCCTGGAACGCGCGAACGGCAGCGGGCTGCTCGGGGCGTTCGGATTCCAGCTCGCCTGGGCGGTCGCGCTGCTCGCCGCCGGGCGCGGCGCACAGTGGCTGGCGACCCGCCGGGTGGTGGTCCAGGGTGGCTGAGCAACTCGTGGCCGGGGACCGCACCGCCGCGGACCCCGACGGCGGAGGGCCGTTCGTGCGGGAGCGCCTCGGTCCCCGCACCGCGTGGGCGGTCCGCTCCTGGTGGCTCTGCGCCCGGATGTGGATGCGCTCGATGATGGCCTACCGGGCCTCCTTCGCGCTGAACCTGCTGGCCAGCCTGGTCACTCACTCCCTCGACTTCGTCGTGCTGGTGATCATGTTCCGGCACACCGACCGGCTGGGCGGCTGGACCCTGCCGGAGATCGCCTTCCTCTACGCCACCGCGACCTTCTCCCTCGGCGTCGCCAACCTGCTGGTCGGCTCGGCCGACGGCCTCGGCGTACGGATCGTCAACGGCTCGCTGGACACCATGCTGATCCGCCCCGCGCCCGCGCTCTCCCAGCTGTGCGCCGAACGCTTCTCGCTGCGCAGGCTGGGCCGGCCGCTGCAGGCCCTGGTGGTGCTGGCCTGGTCGCTGGCCGCCCTGGACGTGCACTGGACCTGGGACCGGGTGCTGCTGGTGCCCGTCCTGCTGGTCTGCGGCAGCGTCATCTTCGGCGCGATCTACATCGGCGGTGCCACCGTCCAGTTCTGGTGGGGCGAGTCCAAGGAGATCCAGAACTCCTTCACCTACGGCGGCGCGACCCTGCTGCACTACCCGCCGACCATCTTCGCCAAGGAACTGGTCGCCGGGGCGGTCTTCGGCGTCCCGCTGGCCTTCGTCAACTGGCTGCCCGCCCTGCACATCCTCGGCCGGCCCGACCCGCTCGGCCTGCCCACCGCCTTCCAGTACGCCTCCCCGGTCGCCGCCGCCCTCTGCGTCGCCGTCGCCGGGCTCGCCTGGCGCGCCGGGCTGCGCGCCTACCGGGGCACCGGCAGCTGACCACTCCCTCACGGTAAGGAACGCCCATGGCACTGATCGAACTAGAGGACGTCCGCCGCAGCTTCACCGTGCGGGCCCGGGCCGGCCGGTTCAGCCGGACGAAGCGCGAGGTGCGCGCCGTGGACGGGCTCGGATTCTCCGTCGACGCCGGCGAGTGCGTCGGCTACATCGGGCCCAACGGGGCCGGCAAGTCCACCACCATCAAGATGCTCACCGGCATCCTCGTCCCCAGCTCCGGACGGCTGCGCGTCGCCGGGGTCGACCCGGCCCGCGAACGCGTGGCGCTGGCCCGCCGGATCGGCGTCGTCTTCGGGCAGCGCACCACCCTCTGGTGGGACCTGCCGCTGCGCGACTCCTTCGAACTCGCCCGCCGGATCTACCGCATCCCCGACCGGCGGTACCGCGAGAACCTCGACCGCTGCGTCGAACTGCTCGACCTGGGCGGCCTGCTGGACACCCCGGTCCGGCAGCTCTCGCTCGGCCAGCGGATGCGCGGCGACCTCGCGGCGGCGCTGCTGCACGACCCGCAGGTGCTCTACCTCGACGAGCCGACCATCGGCCTGGACGTGGTCAGCAAGGCCAAGGTGCGAGAGTTCCTGCGCGAGGTCAACCGCGACCGGGGCACCACGGTGCTGCTCACCACCCACGACCTGACCGACATCGAGCAGCTCTGCGACCGGGTCATGGTGATCGACCACGGCCGGCTGGTCTACGACGGCGGGCTGGACGGCCTGCACGCCACCGGGCGCAGCGAACGGACGCTGGTCGTGGACCTCGCCGACGCCCGGCCGGCGATCGAGGTGGCGGGGGCCCGGGTGGTGAAGGTCGAGGGGCCGCGCCAGTGGCTGGCCTTCCCGGCGCAGCAGAGCGCCGCGCCGATCGTGGCGGCGGTCGCGGAGCGGTACCCGCTGGTGGACCTGTCGGTACGCGAACCGGCGATCGAGGACGTGATCGCCCGGATGTACGCGGAGGTCGCGATCGGCTGAGCGGGGCGGGCGGGCGGGCCGGTCGGTCGTCGTGCGTCCGGACCGACCGACCGGCCGACCGGCCGACCGGCCGACCGGCCGTTCGGGCCGTTCGGACCGTCCGGTCGCACGCGCCCCGTGCCGTCCGGTCGTCGTACGGACGTGCGGTGGCCGGGAGCGTGTTCCGGTCCCCGTCGCCGGTGCGGGTGACGGTCGTGACTCCGTGCTTCCGGCCCGAGTTGACCGGTCGCCGCGCGCAGAGACCAGGACCCGGAGGCCCGCCGCCCGATGACCGTGCCCGACGGGACCGTGGTGGTCGCGGTACGTGACGCCATGCCGTACCTCACCGCCTGGCTGGACCCGCTGGTCGGGCGGGCGCCGGGGCGGCTGGAGGTGGTGGCCGTGGACGACGGCTCCACGGACGGCGGCGGCGAGCTGCTGGACGAGTACGCGGCCCGCCACCCCGGGCTGTTCCGGGTGGTGCACCGGCCCGGCCCGGGTGGACCGGCGGGCCCGGTCGGCCGCGGTGCGGCGCCGGGCCGCGGCCGCTACGTGCTGTTCCTCGGCGCGGACGACAAGCTCGGCGGGGAGGCGCTGGAGCGGCTGGTCGCGGCCGCCGACGCCTGGGGTTCGGACGTGGTGGTGCCCGGACGGGCCGGGGCGGACGGGTGGCCGGTGCCGCGGGGGAGCTTCCCCGACGGCGCGGGGCCGGCGGGCTCCGCCGACCCGGCGCCGGCGTGGGCACCGGTCTGGGCGCCGGCCGGCACCGAGCTGTTCCGGCTGGACCTCGTCCGGCGCCACGGGCCGCGCCGCGACGAGGGGCTGACGGTCCTCTCGGACCGGCCGTTCACCCCGGAGGCCTTCCTGCGGGCGGGCAGGGTGTCCGTCCTCGCCGACGCCGACTGCTCCTTCCTGGTGCCGCGCGAGGACCGGGGCGGCGTCACCGGGCCGGCCGGGGCGCCGGACCGGCTGCGCGGGATCGCCGCGCTCCGGCAGGCGGCGGCCGAACTCGCCGCACCCGGCGCGGAGTCGGACGCCGTCCGGGCCCGCAGCTTCGCCCGGGACGTGCCGCGCGTGCTGCAGGAGGGCTTCCTGCTGCTGGACCACGGGTTGCAGGAGCGGGTGTGCGTCGAGGTCGACCGGCTGGTGGAGCGGTTCGGGGCGCGCGAGGTGTACCACCGGCTGCCGGTCGCCGCCCGGGTGCGGATCGAACTCGCCGCCGTCGTCGGGCCGGAGGCGCTGCGCGACCAGATCCGCTACGAGGCCGCGCACGGCGAGCCGCCGGTGGTCGTGGACGGGCGGCGGCACTACGCGGCCTTCCCGGCGTTCCGGGACGCCCGGCTCGGCCTGCCGGACGAGTTGTTCCTGCTGCGGGAGGAGCCGGCGGCCGAGGCGGTCCCCCCGCGGTTCGGCCTGGCGCGGCAGCTGTGGCGCGGGGTGGTGCCGGCGCGGCTGCGGCGTCGGCTGTGGCGCCACCCGCTGCGGCGGGCACTTCGGGGAGCGGGTCGCAGACCTGGGGGCGTGTGATCGCTGGGCACGCCCCCGTCCGCGCCGGGCAACGGGCAGACTGGCGGGGTGAGTGACGATGCCTTCAGCGGGACCGGCCCCGGGGTCCGGTTCACCGCGGCCGACGAGCAGAAGAGACACGGCGTCCGCCGGATGAAGACCATCGCGACCGGCCTGCTGGCCTTCGCGACCCTGGTCTTCGCCCTCTCCACCTGGGCGAAGGCGGCCGGCGCGGGCGCCTGGGCCGGGTACGTGGCGGCCGCCGCCGAGGCGGGCATGGTGGGTGCGCTGGCCGACTGGTTCGCGGTGACCGCGCTGTTCCGCCGCCCCTTCGGACTGCCGATCCCGCACACCGCGATCATCCCGACCAAGAAGGACGCCTTCGGCCGCTCGCTCGGCGAGTTCGTCGGCGAGAACTTCCTCTCCGGGCACGTGGTGCGCGGGCGCCTCGCGGCGCTCGGCATCGGCCGCCGGCTGGGGGAGTGGCTGGCCGCGCCGGGCAGCGCCGAGCGGGTCACCAAGGAGGCCTCGGCGGCGCTGCGCGGCCTGCTCGCGGTGCTCCGCGACGACGATGTGCGGGCGGTCGTCGCCGAGGCGGTGACCCGGCGGGCGGCCGCCACCTCGGTGGCCGAGCCGATGGGCCGGATGCTCGGCAAGGTGGTCGCCGACGGCGGGCACCACGGCGTTGTGGACCTGGTCGCCGTCCGGGCGCACGACTGGCTGACCGACAACCACGAGGACGTGGTGCAGAAGGTCACCCAGAAGACCCCGGGCTGGACTCCCAAATTCATCGACAACCAGGTCGGCGAGCGGGTCTACAAGGAACTGCTGCGCTTCGTCACCGACATCCGGGACGACCAGGACCACCCGGCCCGCGGCGCGATCGACAACTTCCTCGCCGACTTCGCGACCGAGCTGCAGACCGACCCGGAGACCATCGCCCGGGTCGAGCGGGCCAAGGGCGAACTGCTGGCCCGCCCCGAGGTGCAGGACCTGATCAACTCCACCTGGGCGGCCGTGCGCACCCTGGTGATGGGCGCGGCCGAGGACGAGGACAGCGAACTGCGCCGGCGCATCCGCGAGGGCGTGCGCCGCTTCGGCGAGCGCCTGGCCACCGACACCAAGCTGCAGGCCAAGGTGGACGGCTGGCTGCAGGACGCCGCGCAGTACCTGGTCGAGACCTACCGGGCCGAGATCACCTCGCTGATCTCCGACACGGTGGCGGGCTGGGACGCCGACGAGGCCTCCCGCAAGATCGAGGCCAACGTCGGCCGCGACCTGCAGTTCATCCGGATCAACGGCACCGTGGTCGGAGCCCTGGCCGGACTGCTGATCCACACCGCGGCGGTCGCGCTCGGCGGCTGACCGTCCGACCGGGCCCGCCGGCTTGGGCCTATCCTGGGCCGGTGTCCGCGATACGCGCGTAGAAGACACGGAGAAGGAAGAAGGGAACCACCGTGGTCCAGCCGGACGGAAGTCGGATCGGAAACCCCACCGGAAGCACCGGTAGCACCGGCGGCATCGAGGCGTTCATCGCCGGGATGCCCAAGGCGGAACTGCACGTCCACCACGTCGGCTCGGCCTCGCCGCGCGTGGTCGCCGAACTGGCCGCCCGGCACGCCGGGCAGTCCAAGGTGCCGACCGACCCGGCCGCGCTCGCCGAGTACTTCACCTTCACCGACTTCGCGCACTTCATCGACGTCTACCTGAGCGTCGTGGACCTGGTCCGGGACGCCGAGGACGTCCGGGCGCTCACCTACGGGGTGGCCGAGGACATGGCGCGCCAGAACATCCGGTACGCCGAGCTGACCATCACCCCGTACTCCTCGGTCAAGCGCGGCATCCCGGACGTCGCCTTCATGGAGGCGATCGAGGACGCCCGGCTGCGCGCCGAGAAGGAGCTCGGCGTCGTGCTGCGCTGGTGCTTCGACATCCCCGGCGAGGCCGGCCTGGAGTCGGCCGAGGTGACCGCCCGGCTGGCCACCGAGCTGGCCCCCGAGGGCCTGGTCAGCTTCGGCCTGGGCGGCCCGGAGATCGGTGTGCCGCGCCCGCAGTTCAAGCCGTACTTCGACCGGGCGCGGGCGGCGGGCCTGCGCAGCGTCCCGCACGCGGGCGAGACCACCGGGCCGGAGACGGTCTGGGACGCGATCCGGGTACTCGGCGCCGAGCGCATCGGGCACGGCACCCAGGCGGTCAGGGACCCGGCGCTGATCGACCACCTGGGCGAGCACCGGATCCCGCTGGAGGTCTGCCCGACCTCCAACATCGCCACCCGGGCCGTGGAGCGGATCGAGGACCACCCGATCAGGCAGATGGTGGACGCGGGGCTGCTGGTCACGATCAACAGCGACGACCCGCCGATGTTCGGCACCGACCTCAACACCGAGTACGCGGTGGCGGCGCGGCTGCTGGGGCTGGACGAGACCGGGGTGGCGGCGCTGGCCCGCAACGCGGTCGAGGCCTCCTTCCTGGACCCGGCCGGCAAGGCGCGGCTGTCCGGCGAGATCGACGCCTACCTGGCGGGCTGGAAGGCCTGACGCCACCCGCTCGCGCCCGTTCTCGGACCGCCCCGTCGACCCCGGTCGGCGGGGCGGTCCGCGTTCCGGCGCCGGAGCGCGCCGACGGTGGCGCCATCGGTGGCGCCAAAGTGGTGCCAATAGATCCTCGACATGGCGCCACTGCCGTGCCATGCTTGAGCCATGGACCTCACGCCGTACGTCGAAAACCTCCGGAACGAACTCGCGGTGGCCGCCGCCGCCGGTGGGGACGAAGCCCGTGCGCTGGCCGACCGGCTGACGCTCCCGCTGGAGTCGGCCGTACGGCTCACGCTGCTCAACGCGCTGTCGGCCGCCATGGGCGAGGTCACCCGCGACCTCGCCCCGGGTTCGGTGGACGTGCGCCTGCGCGGGCTCGACCCGGAGTTCGTCGTGACCGCGCCGCCCGGCTCCGACGGCTTCCACGGGGACGCGCCGTCCGTGGTGCCACCGGCCCCGGTCGTGGTGCCACCGGTGGCTCCGGTGGTGCCGGAGTCGGACGAGAGCGGCACGGCCCGGATCAACCTGCGCCTGCCCGCCAACCTCAAGATCCGGGCGGAGGAGGCCGCCGGGCAGGAAGGTCTCTCCCTCAACGCCTGGCTGGCCCGGGCCGTCGCCGGCGCGCTGGAGGCGGGCGGCCGTCCGGTCGCCCTCCCGGTCGCCGACCCGGGCGCCCGCACTCCGCGCAGTGTCGGCGGCCAGGGCTTCACCGGCTGGGTCCACTGACGCTCCCGCGCCACCGACGGCCCGCTCCACCTGTACCACCCGTAACAGCCCGAACGTTCCACAGCCTTCGCACCTTCGACGTCACCCCCGCTCCGACCAGCGGGAACACTCACACGAGCCAAGAGGACGGGACAGCCATGCCTACGTACGAGACCGACGGACCGATCTCCGCCGCCTTCGACTTCGAGATCGGCGCACTGTGGATCACCGCCGGCAAGCGCACCGACGCCGTGGTCGAGGTGCGGCCCGCCAACGCGGCGAGGGAGGCGGACGTCAAGGCCGCCGAGCTGACCCAGGTCGACTTCTCCGGCGGTCGGCTCACCGTCAAGGGGCCGAAGCAGCGCACCGTGTTCTCCAGTAAGAAGGGGTCGATCGAGGTCCTGGTCGAGCTGCCGGCCGGCTCCCAGGTGCACGCCGACTCCCCGATGGCGGACTTCGTCGCCGAGGGTCCGCTCGGCGACTGCCGGCTGAAGACCTCCATGGGCCGGATCCAGGTCGACCGGGCCGACAGCGTGCGACTCAAGACCGACATGGGCGACATCCGGCTCGGCGCGGTCGCGGGGGACGCCGAGGTGTCCGGCTCCGGCCGGATCGAGATCGGCACCGTCGGCGGTGCGCTGACGGTCAAGAACAGCAACGGCGACACCGAGATCGACGAGGTGCACGGCGAGCTGACCGCCAACGCCTCCAACGGCCGGATCCACGTCGGCCTCGCCGGGGCGGACGTGGACGCCAAGTCGGCCAACGGCCACCTCCGGGTCGGCCGGGTGGTCCGGGGCAAGGTCACCCTGCGGACCGGTGTCGGGGACGTGGAGGTCGGCATCGCGGAGGGCACGGCGGCCTGGCTCGACGTGCACAGCAAGTTCGGCGGCGTCCGCAACTCCCTCGGCGAGGCCGACGGCCCGGGCGGCGCCCGGGAGACCGTCGAGGTCCGCGGCAGCACCCAGGTCGGCAGCATCATCGTCCGGAGGGCCTGATGACCGCGATCTCGGCGACCGGACTCACCAAGTCCTACGGCGACAAGTCGGTGCTCGCGGGCATCGACCTGCAGATCCCCGCCGGCACCGTGTTCGCCCTGCTCGGGCCGAACGGCGCCGGCAAGACCACCACCGTGCAGATCCTCTCCACCCTGATCCCGGCGGACGGCGGCACGGCCCGGGTGGCCGGCCACGACGTGGTCCGCGAGGCCGACGGGGTGCGGAAGGCGATCGGGGTCACCGGCCAGTTCGCGGCGGTGGACAACCTGCTCACCGCCGAGGAGAACCTGCTGCTGATGGCCGACCTCAACCACCTCCGCCGTCGGGAGGGGCGGAGGCGGGCCGAGGAACTGCTGCACCGCTTCGACCTCGCCGGGGCCGCGCGCACGCCCGTCACCACCTTCTCCGGCGGCATGCGGCGCAAGCTCGACCTGGCGATGACGCTGGTCGGCGACCCGGAGGTGATCTTCCTCGACGAGCCGACCACCGGACTGGATCCGCGCAGCCGCCGCACCATGAGGGAGATCATCCGGGGCCTGGTCGCCGACCAGGGCGTGACGGTCCTCCTCACCACCCAGTACCTGGAGGAGGCCGACCAGCTCGCCGACCGGATCGCCGTCCTGGACGGCGGCCGGATCGTCGCCGAGGGCACCGCCGAGGAGCTGAAGCGGATCGTCCCCGGCGGGCGGATCCGGCTCCGGTTCGCCGACGCCGCCCAACTGGGTGCCGCCGCCGGCCTGTTCGACTACGCCGCCGTCGACACCGAGGCGCTGCGGCTGGACATCCCGGGGGACAACTCCGTCATCACGGTGAAGGCCGTCCTCGACGCGCTCGACAACGCCTCCGTGCGGGCCGAGTCGCTGGTCGTGGAGACGGCCGACCTGGACGACGTGTTCCTCACTCTGACCGGGGAGGGCGTGCGATGAGCGCGACCACGAGCGTGACCACGAACGCGACCACGAACGCGACCATGAGCCACGCGGTCCGCGACTCGCTGACCATGCTGCGGCGCAACCTCAAGCGCGCGCAGCGGTACCCGGCGATGACCTTCTCGGTCGTGGTGATGCCGGTGATGATGCTGGCGCTCTTCAACTACGCCTTCGGCGGGGCGCTGGGGCTCGGCATCGGCGGCGGTAGTTACATCGACTACGTGACGCCGGGGATCGTGCTGATGACGGCGACGGCCGGGTCCGTCGCCACGGCGGTCGGTGTCTGCGTCGACATGACCGAGGGGATCGTCAACCGGTTCCGGACGATGGCGATATCGCGGTCGGCGTTCCTCGCCGGCCACGTGATCGGCAGTGTGATCCAGACCGTGATCGCGCTGGTGCTGGTGACGGGCGCGGCCTTCGCGATGGGCTTCCGGTCGCACGCGGGCCCGGTGGAGTGGCTCGCGGCCGCAGGGCTGCTGCTGTTCGTCACGCTGGCGCTGACCTGGATATCGGCAGGCATCGGGCTGGTCTCGAAGACGCCGGAGAGCGCCAGCAACACGCCGCTGCCGCTGACCTTCCTGCCCTTCATCGGCAGCGCCATCGTCCCGCCCGACTCCATGCCGACGGCCCTGCGCTGGTTCGCCGAGTACCAGCCCTTCACGCCCGTCATCGAGACCCTGCGCGGCCTGCTGATGGGCACCGCGATCGGCACCAGCGCGTGGAGCGCCCTCGCCTGGTGCACCGGTCTGACGCTGCTCGGCTACTTCTGGTCGCGGAGCGTCTTCCACCGGCGGTGACGGGGGTACGGCCGGTGGACGCGGCCCGGGTGACGGAACCCCCGTCACCCGGGCCGTAGGGCTCGTCGTCGACCGCCCGCCCGCGGGAGTTCGGCGCCGGGCCCGGGGGCGTGCCCGTAGTAAAGTCCGGGCAAAAGTTCACCCAGGGGGAGTACATGGCGGCGGCTGCGTGGCACAGACGGATCGAATGGTGGTTCAGGGGCGCCGCGTTGGTCGCGTTCCTGGCCTACCTGCCGGGCTACCAGGCCTCCCGCTCGGGTGGCCTGGTGGAGGTCGAGCGCTGGCTGAACCACCCCGTCCTGCTGCTCGGGACGGCAGCGGTGATGCTCATGGTCTCGATGCTGGTCCGGTTCGAGTTCCGCGAGAGGTGGGCGCAGCTCGGCTGCGCCGCCGTCCTGTCGCCGCTCATCGTGGTCACGGTGGTGATCGGGGCCGTCACGTACTTCCTGGGCGGTGACGGCCGGCTGGTCGAGCGCAAGCCCGACCCGAGCCGCCCCGAGCACGTCCTGATCATCACCGACGTGGCGTTCTCCATCGACCCGATCTACCGGGTGGAGCTGCTGACCGGTAGTGGCTGGACGGCCCGCCACTGGGACCTGGGCACCTGGGACGAGGGCGACGGCTTCCGCAGGGCCGAGTGGTCCGGGCCGGACCGGATCACGGTGACCACGGAGCACGAGGCCAGGGTCTACAGCGTCAACGGCGACGGCCGGCTGAGCGGGCCGGAGGTCACGCCCCGCTAGGCAGTGCCCGTCTGCCCGTCTGCCCGTCTGCCCGTCTGCCCGTCTGCCCGTCTGCCCGTCTGCGGGCGCTGGGGGTGGGTTGCCGGCGGGCGGCGCTATCGTCACCGGCCATGGGATTCTCCGGGGCCTTCGTGGTGGCGCGCTCTGCGCGGTCGCTGACCGAACTGACGTCGGTCCGGGTGGACGAGGTGCTGCCCGAGTGGGAGGCCGAAGGCGCCGGGGCCGGCGACTGGCGGATCCTGCAGACCGGCGGCCCGGTCGACACGGCGACCGGGATCGTGGCCGAGACCGGGGCCCCGGTGCTCGTGATGCACGTCCACGACAACGACTTCGTCTTCGCGCAGCCCTGGGGGTCGGGTGGCCTGAGCTGGCACAGCACCTTCCCCCGGGAGATGGCCCTGGACTGCGAGCTGCCCGAGAAGTGGATCACTGAGCCCGATGAGATCGCGCCCCGCGCGGCCGCCTGGGCGGAGGGCGCCGGGCTGCGGCCCGACCAGGTCGCGGTGCTGGCCGTGCTGGAGCAGGGGAGTGAGCTGCTCGCAGAGGACCTGGCGCTGGACCTCACCCGCGCACTGGGCTTCGGATTCCCGAAGGGGTAGACCCGGCTCCCCGCGGGGCGCGACCGCCGCGCGGGGAGCCGGGTGCCGGTGGCCGGGCGGCTACCAGCGGTCGATGCCCATGACCTTCGCCGCGTTGTGGATGGCGTTGTAGTGCGGGATCGACATGTCGGACTTCTTCTGGCCCGCGGGCAGGTTCTTGTCGGCCGCGCGGAACTCGTCCCGGGCGGAGGCGAGCAGGCTGGTGCCGTAGGAGACCGGGACGTCGTTCTTGCCGTGGATCGGGTGTGACTTGGCGGCGGTCTGGCTGCCCGCGTTGGCGAGGATGCTGCGGGCCTGGTTGTAGGCGTCGGCCTTGACCGTCTTCGGGTTGCGGACCTGCGCCTGCACCCCGGCCACCGGCCGGGCCTGTTCGGCGGCGGTGGCGACGGGCGCGGCGGCGGCGCAGAGGGCGCCGGCGGTCACGAGGACGGCGAGGGCGTTCCGGAGGTTCCGGTCCATGGGAATGCCTTTCGGTGAATGATCGTCAAAGTTGCTCGGTAGCACCGCATGCGTGAACGGTGCGGGTGCGAACGCCTTCGTCACTACCCAGGCCCTCCGCAGCGGAAAACCGCCTTCCGCTCGGAGAGTTCGGGAGCGATCCGATCAAGCCGTTCTCGATCCGCGTCGGTCGTATCGCCATACTGGCGCGATGGAAGCCGAGTTCTACGCCGACGTCATCGCCGCCGGCGGCCTGACCGCCGTACTGGAACGGGCGGCGAGCAGCGCCGCCCCTGCCCCCGGGGGATGTCGATGAGCGGGGACGGCATGGGCGACGCCACCGTGGGGAGCGACGTGCAACCGGGCTTGGGCGAGATCGAGTGGTGGTTCGCCGCCGTCGCGGACGGCCGGGTGAGCAGGGACGCGGCCGACCGCTGGGCCGGGCGGTGGTTCCTCGACGACGGACTCCAGTGGGACGACCTGTCCCTGTGGGCACTGAACCTGCTGCACGGCATCGACCTGCGGACCGGGCCCGGAGAGCCGTACCTGCACGACGAGGCGCAGGTGCAGGAGTGGTTGGCCGAGTTGAGGCACCGCCGGCGCCGGTGAGGGCGCGGGCGGCTCGCGCCTCGGGCCGTCAGAGCGGCTCCGGCTCAGGCCGTGGCGGCGCCGCGCAGGCGGGCGGCGGATCGGGCCAGCAGCGCCGCCGCGAGCAGGACCGGGCTGAAACCCAGGGCGCACGCGGCGAGCACGTCGACCGCGGTCAGCCCCGCCGAGGAGGTCGCGACGAAGGCGGCGGCGGCCAAGGGCGTGGTCAGGACGGGGGCGAGCAGGAGCAGGGTGGCCTGCTTCTTCTGCTCGCGGCTCCACATCCGGGAACTGGTGACGCGGACGGCGGCGGTGACGGCGGCCGCCAGCGCGAGCACGGGCCCGGCGACCGGGAGCAGGAGCAGCGGAAAGGGGAGCACCGCGAGGAGCAGCGTCACGTTGGTCCGGCGGGCGCTCTCCGGCTCGGGAAGGGTCAGTCCGTCCTCGGCGAGCGCGGCGTCGGCGATCTGCCGGGGGGTGCCGAGCTGTTCCAGGACGCGGCGGACGGCGGCCTCGTCGGCGGGGTCGTGCTCGGCGAGCGAGACCTCGACGTGTTCGCGCAGGTCGGCGAGGAGTTCGCGGCGGCGCTCCTCGGACAGGGGGGCGGTGTAGCGGGTGACCGCGTCGAGGTGGGCGCGGACCAGGGGGTGCTCGATGGGGTTGTTCACGGGTTCTCTCCCGGGTCGAGGACGTGGTCGACGGTTTCGCGGAAGGCGGGCCAGAGGGTGGTGAACTCCCGCAGCGCTTCGCGGCCGGTGTCGGTGAGCGTGTAGTAGCGGCGGGACGGTCCGCTGGCCGAGTCGCGGAGGAAGGTCTCGGCGAGCCCGGCTCGGCGCAGCCGGGAGAGCAGGGGGTAGATCGTCCCCTGGCTGGTGGCCAGCATCGGGAAGCGGCCGAGTTCCTGGAGCAGTTCGACGCCGTAGCGCGGGCCGTCCTTGAGCAGGGCCAGTACGCAGTACTCCAGCACGCCCTTGCGCAGCTGGGTCGCCACGGGCCCGTCGGGGGCCTCGGCGGGCCCGTCCGGGTTGGTGATGCCAGGTACCATGCATCACAAGGTAGCAGGCGGAACAAGGTAGCGCGACGGACCGACCCGCCGGAGAGAACGAAACGGCCCGCCGAAGAGCCGGCGGGCCGTGGGTGGGGGAGTGGGTCAGACGTCGAACTCGCCGTTGCGGATGGCGGAGACGAGGTCACGCCATTCGGCGGGGGTGAGTTGGGCGACGGCCTCGGGCAGAAGGCTGCTGCGGACGTAGACGGCGCCGGGGCCCATGGCTATCTCGGGGCAAGCGTTGCTGTCCGCGCAAGCCTCGGGGCGCTTCCAGTGAAGGGTTTCCATGGCTAGAGCTCTTTCCTGATAAGCCGGATGACGTCCCGAGACTGGCTCTCGGTCAGAGAGCGTTCGGCCATCACGTCGATCATGTGGCGGTAGTTGTCCAGGTACTTCTGCTCGTGCAGGAACGCTGGTCCGCCGACTGCATCGAGCTGGACGGTATCCAATCGGGGTACCGGCCCCTTCGCGTAGAACACGCCTTGCCCTGCGCCGATGAATCCGTCGGAGTTGAAGCTGATTACTCGGAGCGTGACGTGCGGTAGCTCGGAGAACTCAAGCAGCTTGTCCAGCTGTTGCCTTGTGGCGTCACGCCCGCCGAATAGCATGCGCAGGGCGGCTTCGTGGACCAGTGCCGAGTACGGCCGGGCTCCTTGGCGCATCATCAGTGCGGTTCTCTGGAGACGGTGTTCAAGGCGAGCTTCGAGTAGCCGAGGTGGCAGCGGCGGGTAGACCTCGCGGAAGATGGCTCTTGCGTAGGCATCCGTCTGCATCGCGCCCGGAACATGCGATACCTGGTAGGTCTGCATTCCCTCGGCGAAGTGCTCCATCTCCGCAATGTCGAGGAAGCCGATCGGTACGGAACCCCGGTAGTCCTCCCACCAACCCCGGTGGCGTTCCTCGGCCATGGCCGCGAGGGCCTCCACGAAAGCGTGGTCGCTCTCCGCGTAGTCGCAGGCGAGCATGCGGACCCGCTCGGCGCTGATCGGGTACTGCCCCTTCTCGATCTGGGTGATCTTCGTTCGGGCGAATCCGAACAGCGCGGCGGCTTGGGCGGTCGTGCGTTCGGCGCAGTCGCGCATCTTGCGCAGCTCGATGCCGACTCGCTCCTGCCTGGCTGACGGGGTGGTTCGTGGTGGCATGCCCCCAAGCATCCATCGCGATCCCTTGAGGGGTCCAGCAATCCTCCGATCGAGTGAAGGGTCGGGGTAGAAGTACCCCAACATGTACCACCGGGCTCTACATTCGGTGATGCACCGATCACCGATGCGGGCGTCAGTAACGCTTCCTCGCACCGAAGAACACCCATGTCCAGTGGGCTCGTTCACGGCGACGTATCCGCCGGTCTCACCCCTTCCCCTTCCGGGAGACCCCTGTGCGCAACCTCAACTCCCCCTCCCTCACGCTCTCCCGCGACGCCCTGCGCGACGGCATGACCCGCGCCGGCTGGCCGCCCGCCTCCATCGCGGACGCCGAACTCGCCCTGGTCGAACTCATCGTCAACGCCTGGCGTCACGGCGGGACGACCTCCCCGGTCGTCCTCATCCTCTTCCTCGCCGACACCCTCCGCGTCACGGTCTCCGACCGCAGTCCGAGCCTCCCGGAGCAGCAACCCCTTTCCGTCCTGGCCGAGTCGGGCCGGGGCCTCCAGCTCGTCGCCGGCCTCACCCACCGCTGGGGCGTCGACCCCCAGCACCTCGGCAAGAGCGTCTGGTTCGAGCTGCAGCTGGACGGTGCCGCGTGAGCGCCCACCACCCCATCCACCCCGCCGATCCGGCCCTGCTCCACCTCACGGTCCGCCAGCTCTCCGAGCTGATCATCGAACTCCGCACCGAAGGGCGAGTTCGGCCTCCTCTGGCCCTCCGCCGCCCCGGGGGAGACCAATCTGCACGGCCTGCGCCTCATCAACCTCGGCAACATTCCGGCCAGCACGCTGATCAACCTCCTCGCGCTCCTCCGCGAGTACAAGCGCAACCGTGACGCCCGCTCCTGATCTCCTGCGCACCTGTCCGCTTCCCGCGTAGGCTCTCCGCCCGGCCGGGGGATCCGCCCCCGGCCTGCGGTGCGCCGACTGTGCGCCAACCACCGGGAGAACCAGCGTGATACTCGAACTCCGCACCTACCGCCTGAAGCCGGGCACCCGTGCCGACTTCGTCCGCGTGATGGCCGAGGAGGCCGTTCCGCTGCTCGAAGCGGCCGGCATCCGGGTCGTCGACCACGGGGCCTCACTGGTCGACGAGGACGGACACGAAGAGGCCTACCTGATCCGGGCGTTCGACTCCGTCGAGCAGCACCGTTCGCAGGAGGACGCCTTCTACGGCAGTGACATCTGGCGTCAGGGCCCGCGTGAGGCCATCGTCTCGCGCATCGAGAGCCTGCACTCGATCGTGATCGAGGTCGCCGAGGGCGCCGTCGAGGCTTTCAAGCGCAACTGACGCTTCGCCCGCCCGGATCGAACCCGCCCGGCTCGAACCCGGCTCGCCCGAACCCCGCTCGCCCGAACCCGGCTCGCCCGAACCCGGCTCGCCCGAACCCGGTTCGCCCGAACCGTGGTGGTCCGAACGTCGGCTGTCCGAGACCCCGGCAGGTCTCGGGCCGCGTGGCCGGGTCACCCCCGGGGCCAGGGCCGCCCCGGCGATGTCCTCGATGCTGGTGTCGAACCGGCGCAGGTACCCGGCGAACCGCTCGACGTCCTCCTCCGGCCAGTCGGCCATCACGAGGTCCAGGGCCCGGACGTGGGCCGCGCGTTCGTCGACCAGCCGTTGCTGTCCCGCCGCCGTCAGCCGGAACGTGCGGGCGATGCCGCCGTCCGGATCCGGGATGGGTTCCAGCAGTCCCGCGCTCTTCGGTGCCGCCGTCTGCCGGTTGAGGCTGCGGCCGGGTACGGGCCGGCACTGCCGCTGACGGGGGATCCACCTGGGGCGTGCTGATCGCCGGGATCGTCTCCAGCGGCGGTGTGACCCGGCCTGCGGCGCGATGCCCGCGCTGATCACGGGCGCGGCCCCGCTGTCCGCGCCGGCGTCGGCGAACAGCTTCAACGCCCTGACGCGTTCGCTGGGCACCTCGGTGTCCGCCGCTGTCGTCGGTGTGGTGCTGTCCCAGCTGACCGTCATCCTGGACGGTCACACCCTCCCGTCGGAGAGCGGCTTCCGGGTCGTCCCGGTGATCGGCTGCGGCGTCGCCCCGGTCGCGGCCGCCGTCGTCGCCGTCCCCGCCCCGCCGGCTCCCGCGCTCCGGTCGGTGCCCGCCCCGGGGGGGGCGAGGACGGTGAGGCGGTGAACCCCGCCACCGCCCGATCCGGTGCGGGGTCCGGCCCCGCGCGGTGTCGGACCCCCGCGGCCCCTACCGGAACGCCGACAGGTTGCGAACGGCCCACGCGCCGAAGGGTGCGGCCGGGCGGCCCAGGATCGCCGCCACGTCGGGGCTGATCGTCAGTTCGGCCGGGAGCGGGAGCCCGAGGACGTCCAGCGTTCCGGGGATGACCTGCTCCGGCATGAACCGGGCCAGGTGGGCGTGGGCCTGCTCGCGGGACAGCTCGACGAAGGCGACCTCCTCGCCCAGTGCCTCGGCGAGGGCCGCGGCCTGTCGGCGCGGGCTGATCGGCTCGGGGCCGGTCAGCTCGTAGGTGCGGCCGGCGTGCCCGTCCTCGCGCAGGACGGCTGCGGCGACCGCCGCGATGTCCGCCGGGTCGACGACGGGCAGCGCCACGTCGCCGAACGGGGCGAAGACCGTGCGCTCGGTGCGGACCGTCTCGGCCCAGGCGAAGGCGTTGGAGGCGAAGCCGCCGGGGCGCAGGACGGTGACGTCCCGTCCGGACGCGCCCAGGGCGTCCTCGAACTGCCGCAGCCGGGCGTGCGAGGGCGAGTCCGGGCGGGTGGCGCTGACCTGTGAGGAGACCAGGACGATCCGTTCGACCCCGGCGTCCGCGGCGGCGTCCAGCAGGGCCTCCGGGCTCTCGCCCCGGGTGTTGAGCTCGCCGCCCAGCAGCAGGAACAGCGCCCGGGACCCTTCGAGGGCGGGCCGCAGGCCCGCGGTGTCGCCGAGGTGGCCCCGCGCCCAGCGGACGCCGGTCGCGGGGGCGGCGGGCTGCGGCTGCCGGGACACGGCCACCACCTGTTCGCCCGCTCCGGCCAGCAGCTCCACCAGCGTCCGGCCGATGTTGCCGGTGGCACCCGTCACTGTGATCATCGAGATCCCCTCCCGTATGAGTTAGTTGACTGACTTAGAAAGACCGTAGCACGCGCCCACGGGAGGCTGTCTATAGTCAGTCGGGTGACTGACTCAGTGAATCGGCGCGCCCAGGCGTCGCAGAAGCGTCGGCGGCTCGCGGCCGCCGCGGCCCGGGTCCTCCACGAACAGGGCGTCGAGCGCACCACCCTCGCCGACATCGCGCGCGAGGCGGACGTCCCGGTCGGGAACGTCTACTACTACTTCAAGACCAAGGACGAGCTGGTCCGGGCGGCGCTGACCGAGCACGGCGCCCACCTGGACGAACTCACCGAAGCGCTGGAGCGCGCCGCCGACCCGCGGGACCGCCTCAAGGCACTGGTCGAAGCCTGGATCGGGCAGCGCGACATCGCCGCCCGGTTCGGCTGCCCGACCGGCACCCTGGCCGCCGAACTCGACAAGCGGGCCGACGGAGTCCTCGACGCGGAGGCCGGCGCAGTGATCCGGCGGCTGCTCGACTGGGCCGGGCGGCAGTTCCGTGAGCTGGGCCTGTCCGACCCGGACGGCCTGGCCCTCACCCTGGTCGCCGGCTACCAGGGCATGTCGCTGCTGGCCAACGCCCTGCGCGACCCGGACGTGATGACCCGTGAGGGGGCCCGGCTGCTGGGCTGGCTCGACTCGCTGGAGACGCCGGAGGGGAACTGACCCCGGCGCGGCGCGGCGCGGCGGGGCCGGGACCGGGGTCCCGGCCCCGGGGGCCTGACGCCTACCGGAAGTCCGCCGCGTGGTCCCGCACCCAGCTGCGGACGTCGCGCGGCGGCCGCCCCAGCACCCGCTCCACGGTGTCGGTCACCCGCTCCGGCTCGCGCGTGAACGACTCCCAGGCCCGCAGCCGGGAGTCGACGAACGCGGCGTTCCCCCAGGCCGCCGTCAGCTGCTCGCGGGCCGGCTCCGGCGCCAGTTCCTCCCACCGCAGGCCGACGCCCAGTTCCTCTCCGATGATCCCCGCCAGCTCGGCGTGCGACAGCGACTCCGGCCCGGTGACCACGTACCGGCAGCCGTGGTGCCCGTCCTCGGTGAGCGCCCGCACCGCGACGTCCGCGATGTCCTTCTCGTGCACCAGCGAACGGCGCGCCCGCCCGTACGGCCAGCGGACCACACCCGCCCGCACCTGGTCGGCCCAGGCGAGCAGGTTGCCCGCGAAGTCGATCGCCCGCACGAAGGTCCAGTCCAGGCCGGACCGCCGGATCAGCCGCTCGATCTCCTGGTGGAAGACCGCGGCCGGTTCGTCGTCCGCGAGGTCGGCCACGTCCGCCGACAGGTAGACGACGCGCTTCGCGTGGCGGGCGATCAGCTCGACGACCCCGGGTTCCACGGGCAGCCCGGGCCACATCAGGTAGACCGCCTCCACCCCGCCGGCCAGCGCGGGCTCCAGGCTCTCCGGCACCGTCAGGTCGCCCCGCACCGCCTCGACCCCCGCGGGCAGCGTGTCCTTCGCGGTGCCGCGGACCAACGCCCTTACCTCGTGGCCGTCTTCGGCCAGCGAGGCCACAACGTGCCTGCCCACACTGCCGTTCGCGCCGATCACCAGAATCGTGGTCATGCCCGGCCCAACGCCGTTCGGGCGGAGGCTATGCCCGGATGGTCAGCAACCGGACTCGTCCGGGCCGACGGGCGTCAGCCCGGCCTGCCGGGCCAGCCATTCGGCGCGTTCGAGGTCGCCGCTGCGGAAGTGGATGAACAGCGTGTGCTCCTCGGACGGCCGGTCGAAGTCCGCGTTGCGGCTGTTGAGCACGATCTGCAGGTGGGCGTCCTTGGCCCGCGGCTTCAGGTCGAGTTCCGGGACGGCGGGCCAGGCGAAGCCGCCCCAGTACAGCGCGGCGGGCCCGGACCCGACGATGCCGAGGAAACGCTCCTCGACCGACCCCGGGGGCCGCTCGAAGACGTCGACGTCGAACGGGGCCAGCTCGTCCACCCGCGGATCCCCCGTTTCGAACAGGGCGCGGACCTCGGCGCTGCTCTCGGGATGCGTCCGGTCGGAGGGCGACACCCAGCTGCCGGGGAAGGCTTCGAGCACCTGCCGCGCCTCCGCCGACGTCATCCCCAGCGCGTGGCAGTCCACCGAGACGTGGCCCCACGGCTCGGTGAAGTCCAGCAGGAGGCGGGCGGTGTCGTGGAGGGCCTGCCGGTCGGGCGTGCGCAGGACCGGAAGGGCCCGGGAGGTGCTCATGGCACGGAGTCAACCAGCCCGGGCAGGGCACGGCACGCCGATATTCGGCCCGACGGCCGACGGCCGACGGCCGACGCCCGACGCCCGACGGCCGACGGCCCGACGCCCGACAGCCGCCGCCCGACGGCCCGACGCCCGGCCGGCCCGCCACAAATGATCACGGGGGCCGGCCGCGGAGCGCTACCCTCGCCGGATGCCCGACGAACCTCTGCGCCTCACCGTCCTGGGGAGCGCGACGCCCTACCCGAGCGCCGACAACCCCTGCTCCGGCTACCTGGTGTCCGGAGCGGGCGCCCGGGTGTGGGTGGACGCCGGCAGCGGCACCCTCGGTCCGCTGCAGCGCCACGCCCGGCTCGACGAGCTGGACGCGATCTGGATCTCGCACCTGCACGCGGACCACTGCGCCGACCTGCTCACCGCCTACTACGGCGCGCTCTACGCGGACGTCCGGCTCGCCGCGCCGATCCCGCTGTACGGCCCGCGCGGAACCGCCGACCGGTTGGCGGCCTTCCTGACCAACACGGCGCGGCGCAGCCCGGTCGAATCCGCTTTCGCCGTCACCGAGCTGTCCGACGGCCACCGGGTGCGGGTCGGCGGTCTGACGCTGGTGAGCCGGGCGGTGGAGCACGGCATGCCGGCCTTCGCCCTCCGGGTGGAGGCCGGCGGCCGCTCCCTCGTCTACTCCGGTGACAGCGCCCCGTGCGACGCGCTCACCGAACTCGCCGACGGCTGCGACCTGTTGCTCTGCGAGGCGGAGAGCTCCGAGCCGGAGCCGGGCGACGGGGCCCCGGTGCACCACACCCCCGAGCAGGCCGGCGCCACCGCCGCGGCGGCCCGCGCCTCCCGCCTGCTCGTCACCCACGTCGGTCGCGCCATGACCCCGGCTGAGGCCGTCGGCCGGGCGGCGGCCCGTTTTGCCGGTCCGGTCGCCCACGCCGACCCGGGCGCGGTCTTCACGGTCTGACCGGCGGCCGGGCCCTCATGAGGGGTCAACCACTCACCCGTAGCACGTACTTGCCCGTGGCCCGGCGCTGCTCCATCGCGTCGTGCGCGGCCGCGACGGCGGTCAGGTCGGGCAGTTCGGTGACGGGGAGCTTGAGGCCGCCGTCGGCGAGGAGGTCGAGGACCCGGCGGATGGCGCGGGCCAGCCGGTCGGGGGCGGTGGCGGCCAGGCCGCGGTGGCTGAAGCCGGTGACGGTCAGGTTGCCCGCCATCAGGCGGCCGAGCGGGGGCAGGTCGGCGACGGCGCCGCCGCCCGCGTTGCCGAACAGGACGATGCGGGCGCCGGGTGCCGCCACGGCGAGGTCGAGTTCGAGGGCCTCGGTGCCCAGCGGGTCGAGGACGAGGTCGACGCCCCGGCCGTCGGTGGCGTTCCGGACGGCTTCGGACAGCGCCTCGTCGCGGGCGAAGGCGTGGTCGTAGCCGGAGGCGACCGTGGCGGCGGCCTTCTCCGGGCGGCCGACGGTGCCGATCAGCCGGCCGCCGCCGAGCAGCGGGACGAGCTGGGCGACGGCGTTGCCGATGCCGCCGCCCGCCGAGTGGACCAGCACGGTGTCTCCGGCGTCGAACCGCCCGGCGTCGGTCAGCAGCAGCATCGCGGTGGCCAGGCCGAGCGGGACGGCGGCGGCCTCGCGCAGGGCCACGCCGTCCGGGAGCGGCACGGTGAGCGCGGCTTCCGCGACCGCCACCTCCGCGAGGCCCGCGCCGACGGGCGCGGCGACGACCCGGTCACCGACGGCGAGGCCGGTGACGCCCTCGCCGATCTCCCGGACCGTGCCGGCGACCTCCTTGCCGGGCCGGTACGGCCACTCGGAGGTGTAGCCGCCGTCGCCGCGGCGGGCCATCACGTCGACGAAGTTCAGTCCGGCGTAGGCGACGTCGATCGCCACCTCGCCGGGCCCCGGGGTCGGTGCCCCGATCTCCCGGATCTGCGAGTTCTCGGCCCCACCGGGTGCGGTCATCACCAGTGCGCGCATGTCGGTCCCCCTCGACTACGATGTTCGACGAACTACGAAATTGACGCGGGACAGTGGTACCACGCCGTTTCCATGGATGTCGAACATCGCAGATCAGGAAGGTCTGACCGTGCCCCGCAGCACCCGCCGCCGACCAGCGCTCGCCCACCCCGCGACCGAGGAGATCGACCTCCTCGACGTCCTGCACGCCCTCTCCGACCCCACCCGGATGACCATCGTCGCGGTCCTGCGCGCCGAACCCGAACGGGCCTGCGGCACCTTCCCGGTGGACGTCGCGCCCTCCACGCTCAGCCACCACTTCAAGGTGCTGCGCGAGTCCGGCCTGATCAGTCAGCGGGAGGAGGCCAACCGTCGCTTCTCCGCGCTGCGGACCGTCGACCTGGAGCGGCGCTTCCCCGGCCTCCTCGACACCGTCCTCGCCGCCTACGGGCGACCCGGGGGCGAGGACGGGGGCCGTGGCGGCGGCCCCGGGGTGCGCGGCGGCGAGGCCGGGTAGCCGGCTCAACGGTGCCGCCAGACCGCCCAGTTCTGCCGCGCGTCGGCCCGCTCGACGTACCAGCCGGCGGGGTGGTCCGGCCAGTAGGCCTCCGCCGGCTGCCCCGCCGGCGGCAGCGGGGTGACCAGGGCGCTCGCCTCCGCCGGCAGGGGCTGCCAGCGGGGGTCGAGGAACCAGACCCGGCCCCGGTAGACCTCGAAGGCCTGGGTGCCGCGCAGCGACCAGTCGATGTCCCAGGCGAACACCACGTTGTCGCCCGCCCCGATCCCGGAGTCGCGGGTGAAGCCGGTGGCCAGGCCCGCGCGCCACTTCGCGTGCGGCGCGGCGACCTGCGCGGTGATCGTCGTGGTCGCGAAGGCGGCGAACAGGGCGAGCGAGACGCCGATCGCCGCGAGCACCCGCCTCCCGCCGGACAGGCGAACCAGGACCACCGCGGTGAGCACGACCAGTGCGGCGGCGGTGGTCCGGAGCATGTCGAGGCGGCCCCAGTTGCCGGCCAGGAACGAGACGTCCGGCATGCCCCAGAGTATGAAGACCTCGGTGCGCAGCTTGGCGCCGGCCGACTGGACCACCGTCTCGGCGAGCAGCAGCATGAGCCCCGCCGTCACGGCCGCCGTCCGGCCCAGGGCGCGGCGTCCGCGTCCGGCAAGCACCGCGATGCCGACGACGAAGGCCGCCGGGACGAGGTAGGAGGTGTAGCGGGCGTACACCCAGTCGTCGATCCGGCCGTCGGCCGGCAGCGCGGCGGCCGAGGCCAGGGCGGTCCCGAACAGCAGTGCCACCAGGACGCCGCCGGTGACCCGGAGTTCCCGCGGGAGGCGGCGGTCGGCCACCGCGCACAGGCAGGCGACGACGGCCAGCCCGCCGACGCCCCAGGTGGAGGCGATGAAGTACCAGATCTGCCCGGCGGTGCGGGTGAGCGTCCGCTGGGCGGCCTCCGGGTCGGTCAGCCCCCGCCAGAGGAACCCGCCGACGTCGCTGTTCTGGACGGTGAACTGCGCGTGCAGCCAGGCCGACAGCAGCTTCGCGCCGAGCACGCCGAGGCCGAGCGCGGCCAGCCCGGCGGCCGTGGCGCGCCACGGCGCGCGGCGCAGCAGCAGGACGCCGAGGAGGACGGCGGCGGTCAGCGCGACGACCACGCCGCCGCGGTCGTGCGTGGCCATCGCGTAGCCGGCCGCCGCACCGGCCCCGACGGCGTGCCAGGTGCGGCGCCGCAGGGTGCCGTCGGCGAGCCAGCCGTGCAGGCAGAGCAGCCAGGCGAGGATCAGCACGGGCAGGACGGCGTCGGTCAGCGCGAACTGCGAGTAGAAGATCACCGGCGGCAGCAGGGCGGTCACGCCGCCGAAGACGTACGCGAGCCTCCGGCGCAGACCGAGCCGGCGCAGGGCGACGTAGGCGAGCGGCAGCACCAGCGCGTTGACCACGGCGTTGATGACCATGATCAGCCGGTAGGCGGTGGTCGGGTCGTCGGCCAGGCGCAGCGCGGGGGAGATCAGCAGGGGATAGCCGCCGGGGATGACCACGCCGACCGGGATCTCGGTCGTCGGGCGGCCCGCGAGGACGCGTGCCAGGACGAGGTAGGAGTCCTCGTCCGGGTGGACGGACGGGAAGCTCATGTGCCGGACCAGGACGAGCCGGAACAGCAGCTCGGCGACGTATCCGGCGAACAGGACGACCCCGGGGTGGAGCGCGAGGGCCCGGGTGGTGAGGGCCCGTGCGGCCCGCCCTGCGGCCGTGGGCCGGGTGGTGGCGGCCGGGCGGACGGCCGTGGGTCCGGTGGCCGGGTCGGTGCCGGCGGGCCGGGTGGTGGTGAGTGGCGGCATGGGCCGCACCCCTTCTGTCGGACGACTGTATATGTCGTTGGACTGTATATGTAGTCCGATTGGTTCCGGAGAGGGGGTGCGGCGTTCGGATCAGGCCCGGATCACCGGGAGGGCGGCGGGCTCGTCGGGAACAGGCTTGCCAGCGGGTTGACGAACTCCCTGGACTCCAGGCAGGCGGGGCCCGGGGACTGCATCAGCCCGGCCTCCAGCTCGCGGAAGCTGTTGGCCGGATCGGTCTTGGCCAGTGGCAGGTAGATGAAGATCTCCGTGTTCTTCGGGAGCCGGCGCGGGTGGACGGTCAGCACCATCGGGCTGTTCCCGGGCCGCGGCTCGATGTCCCACCCGGCGTTGAGGTCCACGTGCTCCGGCTGCTTCGGCCGCTTGGTCCTGCAGCCGGGCTCGCCCGCGTAGACCCGGGCGCGGATCCCGAACCGGTCCAGGTCGTGCTGCAACTGGACCGTGTCCACCGGCTTGTTCTGCTCCAGGATGCTGAGCCGGACGACGTCCTCGGCGCTCTCCAGGGTGTACGCGACCGTGCTGGCGTTGCCCAGGGACCGGCCGGTGTCGTCGTTCGTGGCCCCCGGGTCGTCGGTCGCGAAGGTGAGGAGGGCCCCGGCCACCGCGGCGGCCAGCCCCAGCGGGAGGGCCGCCCGCAGGAGCAGGGTGCGTCGGCGGGAAGCCCGCCGGGGGGCGGCGGTGTCGGCGATGCTGTCCATCAGATGGTCCTTCATCAGGAGGAAGCGGCCCTGGTCGAGTTCCGGGGCGGCCGCGGCCGGCAGCAGCCGGGCCATCTCCTCCCGATCGGCCCGGTCGGACCGGTCCCGGGGGGTGGCGCTCATCGGATCGTCTCCTTGGTCGGCCGGACCGCGGACGTGCGGTCACCTGGTACCTGTCCGGTGCTGCCCGGGCGTTGCGCCGCGCGCGCGGAACGCGTCGCGGCCGCCGAGGCCACCTCCCGCGCCGTCAGCTCGCGCAGCCGGGTCCGGGCGCGCGACAGCCGGGAACGGATCGTGCCCACCGGTCTGCCGAGCGCCTCCGCGACCGCCGAGTGATCCAGCCCCTCCCACACGCAGAGCGCGAAGACCTCCCGCTCGGCCGGCCGCAGCTGCTCCAACGCGGCCTTCGCGGCGGCCAGTTCCTCGGCGTCGGCGATCCGCCCCGCCAACTCGCCGGAGAAGTCCGGCACGACCTCGCGCGGCGGAAGCTTCGCCAGTGCCTTCTGGTGCCGGCGCGCTGCCCGGCGGGTGTTGCGGATGACGTTCCCCGCGATCCCCAGCAGCCACGGCGCCAGGCTGTCGCCCTCGGGCGCGATCCGCGCGCGCACCCGCCAGGCCTCCAGGAAGGTCAGTGAGACCACGTCCTCGGCGGCGGTCCGGTCCCCGGTCATCCGTACCGCGTGCCGGTACACCGTCCGGGCATGGTCCTCGAAGACCTGCCCGAACGCCGCGGCGTCCCCGGCGCGGATCCGCGCCCGTATCGATTGCTCCACACCCGGTCCTGTCCGGCGGACCCCGCCCGCTGCGGTGATCCGCGTCACATCGGCCCGCTCCCGCTCCGGCGCGTGACGCCCCGGCGGGCCGTGCGGGACGCGCCTCAGGCCGTGTGGGAGAGCGCCGCCGCCGCCCGGTGGCGGCGGTGGTACGACACGGCCACGGCGGCGAGCAGCGGCGCCCAGGCGACGGTGGGCAGGTAGAGGAAGCCGACCAGGAAGTGGCCCAGCGGGGTCATGCCCGTGCCCGGCATGGCCCACCACCCGGCGAAGGGCGTCCAGAGCACGGCCAGCCCGGCGGCACCGAGCAGCGCCGCGCGAACCACCACGCGGGGGGCGACCGGGCGACCGCCGACGAACGGGACCCAGCGCGGCGGCACCGTGCCCCAGGGCCGGACCAGCCCGAGGGTGAGCAGTGCCAGCGCCTCGGTGAACAGACTCAGGAAGACCGGCCACACCGCGCCCCAGCCGGTGAACCCCATCGCCTGGTAGCCCGCGTCGGTGTAACCGCCGTGCCAGCCCGTGACCAGGCCGAGCCGCCACAGCCCGGCCGGCAGCGCGGTGACGGCCGCGACGTGCGCGGCCCGCACGGCCCACCGGGGCGGGGCCGGCACGGCGGCCCCGACGGCAGCGGCCCGGGCGGCGGCAGTGGTGGTACCGGCGGCCGGGTCGGCGACGTGTGCGGTGGCGGCGGGCTGGGTCATCGTCATGCCCCCACGGTCCCGCCCGGCCCCGGCCCGCCGCGTCCACCCGGCGACGGGCTTCGCCGGCGGTCCTCCCTCGGGCGGGGGAGGACCGCGTCACCCTCCCGCCCGGGGCCGGTTCCCGGTCGAGGGCCGTTCAGCCGTCCTTCCGGGCAGTCGGCCTTTCGTTCGGTCGGCCTTTCGTTCGGTCGGCCTTTCGTTCGGTCGGCCTTTCGGCCGGTCGGCCTCCCGGCTGGGCTCAGCGCAGCCGCGAGGAGGACAGGATCGACGCCAGGTGCGCGACCACCATGCCCCAGGTGATCGCCGTGATCCCCGCGAGCGCCGCCCGCGTCGCGTCCAGGTTGCCGAGCCCGGTGTCCACCGCGGCCGCGGCCAGCAGCACCAGCGAGGCCTCGATACCGTTCGTCACCCGGTGGATCTTGAACACCGAGGCGAACCGCCGGGCCGTCGCGATGCCCTGCGACCGCGGCTGGGTCGACTCCTCGTCCGCCGGCGGCTGCCCGCTGCGGGCCCGGGCCACGTCCACCAGGTCCGTCGACGCCTTGAGCAGCACCACGCCCAGCGCGGCCGCCAGGCCCACCGACACCCACAGCTCCGAGCCGCCGCGCGCCGCCCGGACACCTGCGCCGATCATCAGCGCCGCGTCCGCCAGGTAGGCGCCGAGCCGGTCCACGTACACCCCGGCCATGCTGAACTGCCGCTTCCAGCGCGCGACTTCGCCGTCCACGCAGTCGAACAGCAGGAACAGCTGGAACAGCACGGCCGCCAGCACCGCGCCGGTCAGCCCCGGAATCAGCAGGGCCGCGCCGCCGCCGACCCCGCACACCACCATCACCCAGGTCAGGGTGTTCGGCGACACCGAGGTGCGGACCAGCTGCCGGGTGGTCAGCAGCGAGATCCGCCGCATGTACAGCCGGCCTGCCCAGTGCTCACCGTTGCGGCTCTGTAGCTTGGCCTGCGGCTGGCACACCTCGCGCAGCTCGGCGAGCGCCGGAGCAGCCACCATGACGACATCCCTCCACCTGTCCCGTAACGATCACCAAAGGCTACGGCCTCCCCGGAACGCCCCGACCAGCCGGTACGGCCCCTGCCGCACGGCAGTACCGCCGTGCGGCAGGGCGAAAACCGGTGGGCCCCCCGACGGCCCCCGGGCTAGGCTGCGCGGGTTCGCCGGAACCGGAAGCCCCGGGCCCGACCACCCTTTCCCCACAAGCCCGTTGACGTGCTCCGAGACTGTCCGCAGTCGACCCGGAACGGACCCCGGAACGGTTCCGTCGCGGTCTCGTCAAGGACCCGGACGGTCTCGTCGCGGACCCGGACGGTCCCGTCGCGGACCCGGACGGTCCCCGGAGCAGAACGAGGAGCGCAGATCCATGGTGACCACGGGCAACCCGTCGCCCAGCTTCGACCCGGCCCGACTGCTCGACGATCACCGCCCGCAGGGCCCGGTCGAGACCGCCGACCACGAGCGGGCCCGCAGCCTCCTCGACACCCCCGACCCGTGGAACCGCAGCACCTTCCCCCTCCACTTCACCGCCTCCGCGCTGGTCGTCCACCCGCCGACCCGCCGCGTCCTGCTGCGCTGGCACGTCCGCCAACAGGCCTGGCTGCAGATCGGCGGCCACGGCGACCCCGGAGAGACCCGGCCACTCGACATCGCCCTGCGCGAGGGCCGGGAGGAGACCGGCCTCACCGACCTCACCCCGTGGCCCGACGCCGCCCTGCTCCACCTCGCCGTGGTCCCCGTCCCGGCCTCGCCCGCCGAACCCGCCCACGACCACGCCGACCTGCGCTTCCTCCTGGCGACCGCCACCCCGGACCGGGCCCGCCCGGAGAACCCGGCCTCCCCGCTGGAGTGGCTCACCGTCGAGGAGGCCAAGCGGCGCACCACCGAGGACAACCTCCGCGAGACCCTCGACCGCGCCGCCCGCCTGCTCCCACCCGCCTGACGGCCCCTGCCCGGCCCGTTCGCCCGGCCCGTTCGCCCGGCCCGTTCGCCCACCCGATCGCTCGACGCCCCACCCTGGAGACCACCGGATGCACACCGACCAGATCCTCATCTTCGACGCCGACGACACCCTCTGGGAGAACAACGTCCTCTTCGAGCGGGTCATCGACGGCTTCCTGGACTGGGTCACCACCCCGGCCGAGCGCGACCGGACCCGGTCCCTCCTGGACGGCATCGAGGCCACCAACTCCGCCACCCTCGGCTACGGCGCAACCGTCTTCCGGCAGAGCCTCGCCGACTGCCTGCAACAGCTCAACGACGGCCGCACCCCCACCCCGGCCGAGTACGCCCGGATCGACGAACTGCTGACGCCGCTCACCACCCGGCAGGTCGAACTGATCCCCGGCGTCGCCGACACCCTCACCGCCCTCGCCGACCGCCACCACCTGCTCCTGCTCACCAAGGGCGACCAGGACGAGCAGCAGGGCAAGGTCACCGCCTCCACCATCGACCACCACTTCCGGGGCGTCCACATCGTGGCCGAGAAGTCGGTCGACACCTACCGGCAACTGACCGCCGACCTGGGCCTCGACCCGGACCGGACCTGGATGATCGGCAACTCGCCCAAGTCCGACATCGCCCCCGCCCGCCGGGCCGGCCTGCGCACAGTCTTCATCCCGCACGAGCACACCTGGGTACTGGAGCACGAGGACCTCGGCCCGGACGAGGCGACGCTGCAGCTCGGGGCCTTCCCCGAACTGCTGCGCCACTTCTGACCCGGAGCGTCCGGCTCCCGGCCCGGCCCGGTTCAGCCCACCGCCCCGGCCCGACGGCCTCAGACCGGCAGTACCGCCACCGGCGCCGGCGTCCCGTCCCGGTACAGCCAGGCCCGCTCGGCGGCCGACCACGCGCTCGTCGTCAGCAGGTACAGCGCGGCAGCCACCGGCACCAGCATCGCGAACAGCACCGACCCGAACGACAGGTACGGCAGCAGCCCCGCCCCCGGCTGAGGGGTGGGCTGCGCCGCCGCCGCACGCCGCGTCCGGCGGAAGTTCACGTACCCGACCGCCGCCAGCCCCGCGTACAGCACCCCGAACACCGCGACCTGCCCGGCGCCGTGCGCACCACCCACGTGCAGACCCAGCGGCACGCCGAACAGGGTGTGGTCGAGCAGGTCGTTCGGGGTGGTGAACAGCCGGTACATCACCGAGAAGAACGGGATCTGCACCAGCACCGGCAGGCACCCCGCGAACGGCGACACCTGCTCCTCCCGGTACATCGCGGCCAGCGCCTCCTGCAACTTCTCCGGGCGCTTCTCGTGCTTCTTCTTCAACGCGGCGACCTTCGGCGCGAGCACGGCCCGCGCCTTCTCCCCGCGCGCCGCCGCCCGCGCCAGCGGATGCAGCGCGAGCCGGACGGCGACGGTGAACAGCACGATCGCCAACGCGGTCGGCAGGACGTGGGCGATGGCGGCGACGACGGTGTGCGCGACGGCGACGGCAGGATCGAGAACGGCGAGAACGGACATGGTGAAGCGAGCCCTCCGGGGTCTCAGGACATGAGTGAACGGCGGAGGACGGCCGCGAAGAAGCCCGGAGCCGCGAAGCTCCGGAAACCACGAGGGGGTTACGCGGCCGCCAGGGCCGCCCCCGGCGCCCTGGGGCGTCGCCGGCCCCGGGCGTCCGGATCACGCTGCGGAAGGAACGCCGTACCGAACGCCCGACGTCGCAGCATCCCGCTGCGCACCGCCGCCGGCGCCCGCGCCCCCAGGAGCCGAGCCCCCGCCAACGCCCCGGCGACCGCCCCGGCCACCAGCGTCACGGCCGCGACGGCCGCGACGGACGCCAGCGTCCCGCTCTCACTCCCCAGGTCCCCGGTCAACACCCGGAGCAGCCCCAGCAACATCGCAACCACGGCCACGGCTCACTCCTCCCTCGGTGTCTCGCCGGCTCCCGGACGTACAGGCAGGACGATCCTACGACCCCCCGGGTTCCCGCACGCCACCGGATTTCTCGCCAGGGCGCATCCGTCGCGTTCACCCACACCCTCGCGGCCACCGTCCGCCTCCGTCGTCGGCCGGACGGTGGCCGCGAGCCGCTTGGTGTGCCCCGGCAGCGGCTCGGCGAGGAACCCGCCCATCCGCAGCGGCCCGGCTGTCCTCGGATCCCTTGCCTCCGCCCTCTGGAATCCCTTCCGGTGCCGTGGGCGGTCCAGGGCCCGGTGGTGCGGGGTGGGGTGGGGGTTCCCCACGGGTGGACCGTCCTGGCCGTAGAGCCACGGGTTCTGGTCCTTCTCACTGGTTCCGGCCATGGCAGGCAGCCCCCCCTGGGCGAACGATCAGTGTTCGAACCTGGCGGACGGGGCAAGGCGGGGAGGGGGTTTTCCGGGGACGCGCGGGGTGTAGCCAGTGGTGCTACGCGGGGCTACCTTGGAAGCATGAAGACGATTACCCAGCGGGAGTTCCGGAACAACTCCGCCGCGGTGATGGATGCGGTGGAGGAGGGGGAGACCTTCCACATCACCAGGAACGGGGTCGAGGTCGCGGAGTTGCGGCCGGTGTCGGGGCGGCGGCGGCTCACGGCGGAGGAACTGGTGGCCCGGCACGTGAAGCTGCCGCGGGTGGACTACCAGCAGATGCGCAAGGAGGCCGAGGAGGACTTCGGGCCTGAGGAGCTGGTGGGCGACGAGGGCGACGACCCGTTCGAGCGGCGGCGTGGCTGAGCGCCGGAGGGCGTCGCGGCGGCGGCCCGCCGGGGTGCTGGACACGTGCGTCTACATCGACCTGGCGCTGCTCAGCCCGGCGGACCTGCCGGCCGTGCCGGAGCTGACCGCGATCACGTTCGCGGAGCTGCAGCAGGGCGTGTCGATGGCCCGTGACCCGGCGAGCCGGGCGGCGCGGCTGGAGGTGCTGGGTGCGGCGATGGCCGACTTCGACCCGCTGCCGTTCGACGCGGCCGCCGCCGCCCGCTACGGGACGCTGGTCACCCTGACCATCGCCGCGGGGCGGCAGCCGCGGCCGCGCCGGATCGACCTGATGATCGCCGCCGTGGCCTCGGCCCACGGGTTGCCGCTGTACACCCGCAACGTGGCGGACTTCCGGGGGCTGGGCTCGGCGGTGGAGGTCATCGGGGTGTGAGGGCGGCGGTCCCGTCCCGTTCGACCCGGGCGGCGAGGGCGGCGGCGTACCGCAGGGCCTCGCGCCGGCTGTGGCTGCGCAGCAGGACGGTGTTGTTCCCGCCGCCCTTGCCCCGGTCGGGGCCGGTG
Organism: Kitasatospora sp. NPDC048545; assembly: GCF_040651155.1. Classification (NCBI taxonomy): domain Bacteria; kingdom Bacillati; phylum Actinomycetota; class Actinomycetes; order Kitasatosporales; family Streptomycetaceae; genus Kitasatospora; species Kitasatospora sp. NPDC048545. The sequence goes on along the minus strand of NZ_JBEZIQ010000006.1, from coordinate 97,879 downwards.
GCGGCGCCGACGGCCCAGCGGGGGCGGCCGGTGAGCCGCAGGGCGAGCCCGCGCAGGCCGGTGTTCAGGCCGACGAGGACGACGTAGAGGAGGAAGAGGAGCAGTCCTTCGACGCCTGCGGCGCTCAGGTCGGTGGCGGGGATCGGGTCGTGGTTGTTGAGCGGCTTGCGGGTGGCGCGGAAGCGTCCGAGCCACACCACGGCGATCCGTACGGGCACTTCGTCGGGGCCGGTGACGTCGAGGTAGCCGATGGACCCGGCCCGTTCGCCCTTCGCCCAGGCCGCCCGTTCCGCGGCGATGGACTCGGCCCGTAGGCGTTCGCGGCTCTCGGCCTCGATGACCTTCTGGCGTTCTTCGAACCGCGCGGTCCAGGCCTTCTCGCGCTCCTTCTGACCGGCAGACCAGGCCTGTTCGCGTTCGCGACGCTCGTCGGCGTCGATCTGCCGCCCCCGCTGACTGTTCATCCGCTCATCGTAGGAGTCGGGTCCGCGGGGGCGACAGGTTCCGGCGGGGCGTTCGTCAGCGCAGGCGGACCGTGGTGCCGGTCGCGGCGGAGGCGCGGGCGGCCTCCAGGACGGTGAGGGTGGCCACCGCGTCGTGCGGGTCGACCGGGGGCGGGGTGCCGGGGTCGGTCAGGGCGGCGGCGATGCCCGCGTAGAAGGCGGGGTAGTCGCCGGGGTCCGTCGGGAGGGTGATCGTCGACTCGTCGGTGCCGAGGGTGCCGTAGTACGAGGGGTCGTCGGCGCCCCACGGGCTGGTGCCGTCGGGGCGCAGGCCCGCCCGCAGGTCCGCTTCCTGCGGGTCCATGCCGGGCTTGACGTACCCGGCGGTGTCGCCGAGCACCCGCAGCCGGGGGCCGATCAGCGGGGTGATGGCGCTGGTCCACAGGTGCGAGCGGGTGCCGGAGGCGTGGGTGAGGGCGAGGAAGGCGTCGTCGTCCACGACCGCGCCGTCGCGCCGCACGTCGATCTCCGCGTACACCGTCTCGACGGGCCCGAACAGGGTGAGCGCCTGGTCGACCAGGTGGCTGCCCAGGTCGTACAGCGTGCCGCCGACCTCGGCCGGGTCGGCGAGCTCGCGCCAGCCCGGCTTGGGCTTGGGGCGGAAGCGTTCGAAGCGGGACTCGAAGCGGTGGACCCGGCCGAGGGCGCCGCCGCGCACCAGGCGGCTGGTGGTCAGGAAGTCGCCGTCCCAGCGCCGGTTCTGGAAGACGGAAAGCAGGACTCCCCGCTCCTCGGCGAGCCGGCACAGTTCCAGCGCCTCGGCGGCGGTGCCGGCCAGCGGCTTGTCCACGACGGTGGCCAGACCGGCCCGCAGGGCGGCGCGGGCGAGCGGGGCATGGGTGCGGTTGGGCGAGGCGATGACGACCAGGTCGAGTGCGTCCGGGTCGACGATCAGCTGCTCCGGGGTGTCCACGGCGCGGGCGCCGGGGTGTTCGCGCGCCAGCTGCTCGCGGCGTTCGGGGTTGGCGGTGACCACGGCGTCCAGCCGCAGCCCCGGTGTGGTGGCGATCAGCGGGGCGTGGAAGGCGGAGCCGGCCAGGCCGTAGCCGATCAGGCCGACGCGCAGCGGCCGGTCGGGCAGCGGCCGGTCGGGCCGGGGGCGGGAGGTCTGCGGGTTCATGCGGCCTACTCAATCACGAGGCGCCCGGTTGCTCCCGGTTTGCTGCACGGCCCCCGGAGGGCGTCGACGGCCTCGGGGCGGGACCGTCGTCGGGGAGGGTCACCGACTCGTCGTCGGGGAGGACGGCCGGTTCGTTGTCGGGGAGGACGGCCGGTTCGTGGTCGGGGCAGTCGACGCGCAGTCGGCCGTCACCGAAGGGGGCGTCGACGAAGTCGCAGTGGTGCGGTGCGCGCGGGTCCTCGGGGTGCGCGTCGGGCCGGTAGAAGCGGCAGGTGACGCAGGTGCGGGAGACCGGGACGGCGTCGTGGCGCTGGAGTGCGCGGATCATCGTGGTGGTGCCGCGGAGCATCGCGGCCACGGTGTCCTCGTCGAGTGCCGCGAGCGCCTCGCCGAGCGGTGGGGGGACGACGGCGAGGCGTTCGGCCTCGGTGCGGCCGGCGTCGGTGAGGGTCAGGGTGACGGCGCGGGAGTCGGCCCGGTCGCGTCGACGGTCCACCAGGTCCTTGCCGGTGAGGGCGCGGACGGCGTCGCTGACGGTGGGTGCGGTGGAGGCGAGCGCGGTGACGATCTCGCCCTGGCGGCGAGGCCGCGGGTCGCCGGCCAGGAACATCAGGATGTCGGCCTGGAGCGGGGTGAGCCGGACCGGGCCGGTGTGGTGCCAGGTGCTGAGACGGACGGCCTGGCCGAGCCGGGTGAGGCCGATCAGCAGTTGTTCGCTGGGGGAGAGCCCGGGCAGCTGATCCGCCATGGGGTCGGGTCCTCTCCGCTGGGTGGCGTTCGATGCCCTTGCATTCTAGGCAGTGCCAACTATATTTGGCACTGCCAACAATCACTTGGCACTGCCAATGAACGTCCATCGCAGCGAACGGAGAGCACAGCCATGCCCCGACTCGGCACGATCGACCCCGCGACCGCCGGACCCGACGCCAAGGCACTCCTCGACAAGGTCGAGCGGGCCCTCGGCGTGACGCCCAACATGATGCGCGCCATGGCCGCCTCGCCCGCCGTCCTGGAGGCCTACCTGGCCTTCGCCGGCGCCCTGGCCAAGGGGCGCCTCGGCGCCGGCCTGCGGGAGCAGATCGCCCTGGTCACCGCCGTCGAGAACGCCTGCGACTACTGCTACGCCGCCCACCACGTGCTGGGCGCCCGGGCCGGCGTCAGCCCGGCCGACCTCGCCGCCGGCGGCCACGCCGGCGCCGCCGACCCGAAGGAGGCCGCCGCCCTGCGGTTCGCCCGGGCCGTGCTGCGCAGCAAGGGCTTCGTCTCCGACGAGGACCTCGCCGAGGTGCGCGCGGCCGGCTACGGGGACGGAGAGATCGGCGAGATCATCGGCGCGGTCGCGCTGAACTCCTTCACCAACTGGTTCAACTCGGTCGGCCGGACCGAGATCGACTTCCCGGCCGTCCCGCTCCCCGAGCCCGCGCCGCTCCACGCCTGAGGCGCCCGGCGCCGGCGCGTCCTCCCGGCTGCGGCGGGAGGACGCGTCGGCGCTGTTCCGGTGGGCGGGACGTGCTGCCGTCGGCCAGGTGTGCGGATTAGGCTGTGCCGCGTCAGGGCCCTCGCACGACGCAAGACGTTGCAACACTCCGGGAGACACGCACGTGGCAGACCGCAAGCCCATTGAGTCCTGGCTGACCGACATGGACGGGGTCCTCATCCACGAGGGCACCCCCATTCCCGGGGCGGAGGAGTTCCTGCGCAGGCTGCGGGAATCCGGCAAGCCCTTCCTGGTCCTCACCAACAACTCGATCTACACCCCGCGCGACCTCAGCGCCCGCCTGGCCGGAATGGGCCTGGAGGTGCCGGAGGAGTGCATCTGGACCTCCGCCCTGGCCACCGCGAAGTTCCTCAAGAGCCAGCGCCCGAACGGCACCGCCTACGTGATCGGCGAGGCCGGGCTCACCACCGCGCTGTACCAGGCCGGCTACGTCCTGACCGACAACAACCCCGACTACGTGGTCCTCGGCGAGACCCGCACCTACTCCTTCGAGGCGCTCACCAAGGCGATCCGCCTGATCAACCAGGGCGCCCGGTTCATCTGCACCAACCCGGACGAGACCGGCCCCTCCCCCGAGGGCGTGCTGCCGGCCACCGGTTCGGTCGCGGCCCTGATCACCAAGGCCACCGGCGTCGACCCGTACTTCGTCGGAAAGCCCAACCCGCTGATGATGCGCGAGGCGCTGAACACCGCCGGCGCCCACTCCGAGACCGCCGTGATGATCGGCGACCGGATGGACACCGACATCGTCGCGGGCATGGAGGCCGGCATGGAGACCATCCTGGTGCTCACCGGCCTGACCTCCGCCGCCGACGTGGAGCGCTTCCCGTACCGGCCGACCCGCGTGGTCACGTCGATCGCGGACCTGGTCGAGCTGGTCTAACCTCTGCGGTGCTGTCGCGGGCCCCGTTCCGGCCGTTCGCCGGGACGGGGCCCGCTTCGTGGTTTTCGGCTTGCGGGGAGGCGGGGCGCGGATGAGCACGACGGGGGTATCACCGGAACCGGGAGGTCGTGAGCCGGTGGGTCGTGAACCGGCGGGCCCGGAGGATCCGTCGGGCCCGGATCCGTCGGGCCCGGAGGAGAAGCGGGTCACCTGGGCGGAGCTCTACTTCGACCTGGTCTTCGTCTTCGCGATCACCCAGGTCTCCGGCCTGCTGCACCACCACCACGACGGGGCCGGCCTGGTCCGGGCGCTGGTGGTGTTCGTGCCGGTGTACTGGTGCTGGGTGGGCACCACCGTGCAGGCCAACATCCGGGACGTGGACAACCTGCGGGACCGCCTGGGCATCCTGGCGGTCGGCCTGGCGGGCCTGTTCATGGCGCTCGCGGTCCCGGGCGCGTACGGCGGCCGGGGCGTGCTGCTCGGTGCCGGGTACTGGCTGGCCCGGGTGGTGCTGCTGCTCCTGCTGGTGCGCGTCCCGGGCGTCTGGCGCGGCCCGTACGGGGTGGGCGTGCTGGTCAGCGGGCCGTTGCTGGTGGCGGGCGGACTGCTGCCGGACGGGCCGCGGCTGGCGCTGTGGGCGGTGGCCGCGTCCTGCGACCTGGCCGCGCCGCTGGTGTTCCGGCGGCGGCTCGCGAAGGTCGCCTACCACCCGGCGCACATGCCGGAGCGGTTCGGGCTGTTCCTGCTGGTGGCGCTCGGCGAGTCGATCGTCGGGATCGGCGGCACGGCGGCCTCCGTCCGGCTGGACGCCGCCGAACTCGCCGCCGTCGCGGTCGCGTTCACCATCTCGGCGGGCCTGTGGTGGCAGTACTTCGTGTACGCGGCGGACGCCATGCGGCACGCCGTGGTGATCGCCGACTCGCGCCGGGACATGGTCCGGCGGATCTTCCAGTACGGGCACCTGGCGCTGGTCGCCGGGGTGATCGGGGTCGCGGTCGGCTTCGGGGAGACGGTCGCGGATCCGTGGCAGGCACTCGGACCGGGGGCGGTGGCGCTGCTGTACGGCGGGTGCGGCCTGTACCTGCTGACCTTCGGGTACACGCGCTGGATGATGTTCCGCCAGGTCGCGACGACCCGGATCGTCGCGGCGGGTGTGGTGCTGGTGCTGGTGCCCGCGATGGTGCGACTGCCGGCGCTGGTGGTGCTGGCGACGCTGGCGGTGCTGCTGGTGGCGCTGAACGTGCTGGAGCACCGGCGGGTGGAACGCGCGGACCGGGACGCCGCCCGGCGGGCCGGTCCCGGTCCCGGTCCCGAAACCGGTCCCGGTCCCGCAGCCGGTCCTGGTCCCGAAGCCGGAGCCGGTCCCCGTCCCGGGCCCGACGTCGCTCCTGCGGGTGCCCCGGCAGCCGCTCCTGTGGAGCGGGCTGTCGGTGGGCCTGTGTAGCGTTCGGGGTGAAAGAGGGCGTGCGGCGCAACAGCCGCGGTGTGGGAGGTAGATGTCGTGACGGACACGGTCGAGGCGGGCGTGGTCGAGGCCGGCGAGGGCGGCGGGCTGGAGCTGCCCGAGTCCTGGCGCGGGGTGCTGGGTGCCGAGACGGAGAAGCCGTACTTCGCGGAGCTGAAGGCCTTCGTGGCGGCCCAGCGCGCGGAGCACGAGGTGTTCCCGCCGAGCGGCCAGGAGTTCGCCGCGCTCGACGCCACCCCGTACGACAAGGTCCGGGTGCTGGTGCTCGGCCAGGACCCGTACCACGACAACGGCCAGGCCCACGGGATGAGCTTCTCGGTGCTCCCCGGCACCAGGACGCCGCCGTCGCTGCGCAACATCTTCAAGGAGCTGGACGCCGACCTGGGCGTTCCGGCCCCGGACAACGGCTACCTGATGCACTGGGCCGAGCAGGGCGTCCTGCTGCTCAACGCGGTGCTCACGGTCCGCGCGCACGAGGCCAACTCGCACAAGGCGAAGGGCTGGGAGAAGTTCACCGACGCGGTGATCAAGGCGGTGAGCGAGCGCGAGGAGCCGGTGGTCTTCGTGCTGTGGGGCAACTACGCGAAGAAGAAGCTGCCGCTGATCGACACCGAGAAGCACGTGGTGGTGCAGGGCGCGCACCCGTCGCCGCTGTCCGCCAAGCTGTTCTTCGGCAGCCGTCCGTTCTCGCAGATCAACGCCGCGCTGGACGGTTTCGGCGGCGAGCCGATCGACTGGCGGGTGCCGGACCTGAAGCAGGGCTGAGCACACAGCAGGCCGAGCGCGCAGCGGGCTGAGCACGCAGCGGGCCGAGCACGCAGCGGGGCCGAGCAGGGCCGGGCCCGAGCTGCGCCGAGCGCGGGGTGGCCGTGGTCCGGACGGGTTCGATCTCCCGTTCGCCCAGGGCCACTTGGCGTTCACCGCCGGTGGCCGTCGGCCGGTGCCGGGTGTGCTTAGCTGGTGCCGACCGGTCGCCGGACCGGTTCCGGGAGGGGCGGTACGTGCACGGGCTGGGGCGGTCGAGGACGTTTCGGTGGGCGGGTGCTCCCCGGTGGGCCGTGCGGGCGGCGCTGGCCGGTGTGCTGGTGGCCGTGGCCGGCTGCAGCGGTGCGGACGGCGGCGGGCCCGGTGCCGCGCCCGTCTCCCCGACCGCCGCGGCCACCGGCGGCGCCACCGGCGCGGGTCCGGCCGACGGGCCCGGTGGCCTCGCCCAGCTGCCCGGGCAGACCTTCTACGTCTCCGACCGGACCAACGCCGCGCGGCAGGTGGCCGCGCTGCGTGGCCAGGGCAGGACGGCGGAGGCCGACACGCTGCTGCGGATCGCCTCCCAGCCCTCCTCGCAGTGGCTCGGTGAGCAGGGCGCCAGGGAGATCGCCGAGGAGGTGAGCCGGCGGGCCGCCGAGGCGGGCCGGACGGCGGTCTTCGTCGCGTACGACATCCCGCACCGGGACTGCGGGCAGTACTCGGCGGGCGGTGCCCCCGACGCCGCGGCCTACCGGTCCTGGATCACCGGCGTGGCGCAGGCCCTCGGCGACCGCAGCGCGTGGGTGGTGCTGGAGCCGGACGCCGTCGCGCACACCCTGGACACCTGCGGCGTCAAGGGTGATCTGGCCGCCGAGCGGTACGGCCTGCTCGCCTTCGCCGTCCAGGAGTTGAAGAAGCGTCCGAACGTCCGGGTGTACGTGGACGCGGGCAACCCCGGCTGGGCGCAGGACCCGGACGAGCTGGCCACCGCCCTGCGCAAGGCGGGCATCGCCGCGGCGGACGGCTTCGCCGTGAACGTCGCCAACTTCTACGACACCGACCGGAACGCGGCGTACGGCGCCAGGCTCTCCGCCGCGCTGGGCGGCAAGCCCTTCGTCGTCGACACCAGCCGCAGCGGCAACGGCGCGCTGGGCGGCGACTCCTGGTGCAACCCGCCGGGGCGCGCGCTCGGTGAGCGGCCGACCGCCGACACCGGCCGCCCCGGAGTGGACGCCTACCTGTGGATCAAGAACCCGGGGGAGTCGGACGGCGACTGCGGCCGCGGCGAGCCCCGGGCGGGCGAGTTCTGGCTGCCGTACGCGCTCGGGCTGGCCCAGGCGGCACGCTGAGGCCGTCGGCCCCGCCCCAGCGGGCGCGCTGAGGCCGCCGGCCCCGCCCCGGGTTACCCGTCGACCCGGATCCAGTGGGCGACCGACGGGGTGCCGGCGGCGTCGGTCAGGAACAGCATGTACCAGCCCGGCGGCAGCAGGTTCGGGTTGCCGGGGAGGGCGAGCGAGACGCCGTCCGCCGTCCGGCCGGTGATGTCCAGGGCCACCGAGCGCTGCTCGACGTCCGTCACGTGGGTGACGGAGCTCGGCCGGATCAGCTTGGCGGTGGCGACCGCGTCCGGCCGGGAGGTGCCCACGTTCACGGTGCCGCCGAGCTTCGCCGCCTGCGGCGCGCCGCCGACCTGCGGGCGGTCGCCGCGGTACAGGTACGGCGGGGTGTAGATCTCGATGCGCTGCTCGAAGCCGCCCGGCTGGGTCTCGGCCTTGTCCGCGAAGAGCGGGTTGGAGCCCAGCACGGCGACCCGGCCGTCCGGCAGCAGCAGCGCCTCCGAGTGGTAGTCGCGGCCGACGCCCGGTTCGGCGGCGGTGGTGAAGCTGTTGGAGTCCGGGTGGTACACCTGCGCCTTGAGCAGGTCGCTCTCTCCCCGGCCGCGGTAGCCGCTGGAGCCGCCGGTGGTGAGGACGGTGTCGTCCGGGAGGATCACGCTGTTGAGGTAGCGGGTGCCGCCGGCGGGCAGGTCCGGGCCCGGGGCGAAGGAGGGCGCGGCGACGGAGAGGTCGGCGATGTCGGTGCGGGCCGTGGACAGCGGTGACTCGCCGACGCCACCGCCGCCGAGCACCATCACCTTCTGCGCCTGCGCGGGCGGCAGCAGCACCGCGGAGGAGGTCTCGGTCAGCTCCGGGTCGCGCAGGCCGGGCACGGGCTGGAAGCCGTTGTCCGACAGGTCCCACACACCGGGCACGCGGCCCTTCTCGGCGGGACCGTAGCCGCCGTTGGAACCGGAGTAGAAGAGCTTGCCGGAGGCGGTCAGGAAGATCGCCGGGTAGGTCGGGAAGTAGCGGTCGGGGGCCTTGGTCCAGGTCTTCCCCTTCGGGTCGTAGACCTCGTTGCTGTTGCCGTCGAGGATCTCGCCGGTGTCGTCCAGCCCGGAGACGGTGACCACCCGGCCGTCGCCCAGCCCGGTCAGCGTCGGGTACCAGCGGGCGTGCGCCATGTCGGTGACCGGCTCGTACAGCTCGGTGTCCGGGTTGAACTCGAAGGCGGAGCGGATGCCCTGGTACTCCTGCTTGTCCAGGGTCAGCTTGTCGCTCTGCCCGTAGAGGTCGTGGGCGTCGGCCCCGCCGAGGCCCTTGATCCGGTACTGGGCGGGGGAGGGGACGACGTAGTCGGGCCCGGTGCCGACCGCCTCCACGAACACGTGCTGGCGGCCGGCGGTGACGACGGTCTGCTGGCCGGAGCCGCTCTTGGTCGCGGCCGGGACGGTCACCTGGACGGTGGTGGCGTACTCGCGGCCGTTCGGGGCGACGAAGACGGTGCCCTTCGGGAGGGTCCGGTCGTGCTCCGGGCTCTCGTTGCGCACCTGCATGACGCCGGCCGCCTTCTTCACCGCGCCCGCCAGCTTCTCGTACCGCTGGGTGCCGCCGGCCACCAGGACCCGGCCGTCCGGCAGCGAGGTGTGCCCGCCGCAGAACATGTCGGCCGGGGTGGGCACCAGTTTGTAGCTGTTCTGCGCCGGGTCCCAGAGCAGGCTCTTGAAGGTGCCCGCGTCGAACTGCTTCTCGTCGTTGCCGGAGCCGGCCACGATCAGGACCTTTCCGGTGCGCAGCAGGGTGGCGTGGACGGCGTTGACCCGGAACGCGGCGGGCAGCGTCAGGGTCTGCCAGTGTCCGTACCGGGCCTTGTACTCGGGCTGGTTGACCACGTAGTGGTGGTACTGCCGGCTCGCGAAGCCGAGGACGGCCGGCGCGTTCATTCCGGCCACCGCCAGCGCGACGGTGCTGCCGAGGGCGAGGCGCTTGGTGCGGCCGGTCTGGTGGATCCTCACGGTGGGTGCTCCCTCAGTGGATGGGGGTGCCGCTCTCGGCCCGGTCGGGTGCGGGGAGGGGGAAGGGTGGCTGCTGCCGTGCCTGCTGTCCGTACTGTGCGCGCTGTCCGTCCTGCGTGTACTGCCGTGACCGGGGGTCGCGGGCGTGGCGCGGACGGCGCTTCTCCAGGAGGACCTTCGGTGCCGTCGCCGGACCGCCGGTGACGGTGAGGGTCGCGGTGGGCCGGGTGCGGCGGCGGCGCACGGCGTCACCGGCCAGGATCAGGACCGGCAGGAGGGTCAGGGCCAGGGCGATCCAGGCCCAGGTGCGCATCGCGACGTGGTCGTAGCCGGTGACGTAGGAGGCGGCGATCGCGCCGCCGAACACCAGCGTCCAGAACAGGTGGTAGCGGAAGGTGCCGAGGCGGTCGGTGCTGGCCGAGCGGCCCTTCGGGGTCACCTCGAAGCGGCTGCGGCGGCGCACCAGGGCCTGCAGCAGCGAGGCCGCGTAGACCGGGCCGCAGAGCGCCGACATCACCATCCCGGCGACCCCGGAGGAGCCCGCGGGCTCGTGCGGGCTCACGTTGTGCTTGCGGTTCCAGGTGTACAGCAGGAGCTGGAGCGCGGCGGCGTCGCTGTAGAGCATCATCCAGATCTCGGAGGAGACGTGGACGCCCGAGGCGCCGAAGCCCAGGTAGAGCACGCTGGACAGGCCGCCGAGCAGCCAGGTGAGCGCGGCCATCGGGTAGAAGCCGACCATCAGCGAGTAGTTGAGCAGCCGGCCCGGCGAGAGCTGCCGGAACACCCGCCAGTACTGGGTGAGCAGCGTCTCGTAGGTGCCCCGGCTCCAGCGCAGTTGCTGGGAGAAGAAGTCGGTCCAGGAGGACGGCCCTTCACCGACGGCGAGCACGTCCGGGGTGTACACGGACTTCCAGCGGTCCCCGGTCTCCGGGTTCCGGCTCCGGTGGAACTCCAGACCGGTCGCCATGTCCTCCGTGACGGAGTCGTACAACCCGCCGATCGACTGGAGTGCGCGGATTCTGACGGCGTTGTTGGTGCCGACGAACATGGGCGCGCCGTAACGGTTTCCGGCGCGTTGGATGAGGGCGTGGAAGAGGTACTGCTGGCTTTCGGAGAATTTGGTGACGGCCGAGCCCGAGCTGCGGTAGTTCCCGTACACCTGGGGCCCGACCACGAATGCGACGTCGGGGTCGCGGAAGTAGCCGAGCATGCGCTCGCAGAAGTCGGGCAGCGGAACGTGGTCGGTGTCGACGGACACCCAGAAGTCGTAGTCGTCGCCGTGGGCCTGGAGCCAGGCGTTGTAGTTGCCGTGCTTGCTCCTGGCGCGGAACCGGCCCTCGGGGCGGTTCCAGTGCGGGCGGCCGGCGCGGGTGAAGTGGCGGACGCCCAGCTCGCCGCAGAGCGCCCGCATTGCAGGATCGTTTCCCTCGTCCAACAGCCAGACGTCGTACGGTCCTTCGTGCCGCACCGCGCGGGCCGCGACCAGGGTGGCCCGGACCATCTCGGGCGGCTCCTTGCCCGGCACGCAGGTGGTGAGGAAGGCGACCCGGGTGCCCGGCTCCGGGGTCACCGGGATCGGGTCGCGGGCGACCAGGGTGGCGTGGGTGTTGGAGACCACGTTGACCAGTCGGAACACCTCGACCACGGCGATGATCCCGATCATCACCTTGTCGCCGAGCAGCACCAGGGAGTTCGTCTCGTCCAGCCGCTCCGGCCAGTGCTCCGGCAGCAGCAGCCAGACCAGCAGCACCGCCTCCACCACGGGGGCGGCCGTCAGCAACAGGGCCGCCCGGATCCGGTGCGGCTCGCGACGCAGCAGGCTGCGGTACCGGACGCGGTAGGGGGCGGCGCAAGGAGCGGGCGGGGGCGCTTCGGGCCAGGACCCGGACGCCCGGGCCGCCGGGTGGGTGCCTGCCGGGTGGGTGGCCGCCGGGGGGCGGGTGCCCGCTGCGGGGAGGTGCACCGGCGGCTCGGGGCGGTAGACCCCACCGCCGAGGTCGTCGTCCTCGTCCGGATCGTGCGCGGGGCCGGCCAGGCGGCTGAAGTGGCCGTAGTCGTAGGGGGCTTCGGGTACGGGTAACTCGCTCAGGGCGGCCTCGTCGAGCCGCCCGGCACCTCGCCCGCGGGCCGTTCCGACGCCCTTCCGTCGTGAGAACGGCGTGGTCATGGCTGTTTCCCCCCGGAGTTCCGCGCCTTGCTTCGCTTGCTCCGCTTCGCTGGGCATTCGCTCGGCTTCGCTGGGCACTGCTCGGCATTGCTTGGCTTTGCTGGGCATTGCTGGGCTTTGCGTGGTCCCGACCCGGCGCCGTCCTTGCCGTCGGGGTCGTCCGTGCCGTCCGGACGGAACACTGCCCGGTGAACTGTGGCTTTCCGGCAGTTCCCGGGCGGCACGGCACATCCGGCCTCCGGCACATCCAGTGTGTGCGACCGGTTCGGCCGCGCGCCGGCACGGCGGCCCCGAATGCGGGATCCCGGAGCGCATTCCGGCTTCCCCTCCGGTCACGTCGGGATCCCCGGAGTCCTCAACTCTCCCTGAGCGTAACGGTGATCGCAACCAATCGGGGGGACCGTCACCGCACGAGCGTGAAGATGCCACAGTTCCCGGCCATTCCGGCGGCCGTTGATGCTATTGCCACGAATTCGCCACCGACCGGACCGCGCGATACCGCTCCGCCCCTCGCCCGCCCCGGAGACTCCCCTTCCGGTCGCCGGACGCGACAGCTCCTCGACGCCCGTCGGCAGGTGGCTGGGGACCGGGGTGGGCAGGCCGACGCCCGGGTTCACGTACCGTCCGTCGCGCAACTCCCGTGCGGTCCGGGCCGCCAGGGCGTTGCACGGGCCGAGGGCCGGCGCCAGGGTGGTGGTCGTCGGCGGTATGGCGACCGGATCCACATCCCGCCGTGCTGATGCATCGTTCGGCCACATGTCGTCGATCCCCCCGCACACTTACGGTTCCGGCATCCGCCCCGCCGTACCCTGAGGAGCCGGTCTCCGTGCGCGGCTCGACAGCCCCCACCGGACCGCCTCCCCGACCGGCGGCCCGGCCGGAGCCGCCCGCCCGCATCCGTGCCGCCCGCTCCGCCCGGACGCCGGCCGGCGTCCGGACCGCCCGTCCCACCGGAGGTACCCCCGCGTGAGCCAGTCGCCGCTGAAACCCGAGGAATCGAGCGTCCCCGTGCCCGGCGGGGACCTGACCGTCCTGCGCTGGCCCGCCGAGGACCCGGGGGCGCCGACGGTCGTGGCGGTGCACGGCATCACCGCCAACGGCCTCGCCTGGTACGAGGTCGCCCGGCGGCTCGCCGGGCGGGTCACCCTGCTGGCGCCGGACCTGCGGGGCCGCGGTGCCAGCCGCTCGGTCGCCGGACCGTACGGGCTGGCCCGGCACGCCGACGACCTGGCCGCGTTGATCACTGCGCTCGGCGCGGGGCCCGCCGTCGTCGTCGGTCACTCGATGGGGGCCTGGGTCACCGCCCTGGCCGCCGTCCGGCACCCCCGGCTCGTCCGCCGCGTCCTGCTGGTGGACGGCGCCGTGACCTTCCCGCTGCCGGAGGGCGTCCCCGCGGAGGACGCCCTGGCCGCGGTGCTCGGCCCCGCGCTGACCCGGTTGTCCATGACCTTCCCGGACCACGACGCCTACCGGGAGTTCTGGCGCCGGCACCCGGCCTTCGGCGGTGCGTGGTCCGAGGGGATCGACGCCTACACCCAGCGCGACCTCGTCGGCGAGGTGCCCGACCTGCGTTCCTCCTGCGTGCCGGAGGCCGTGCGGACCGACGGCGCCCAGGTCCTCCTCGACCAGGACGCGGCCGCCGCCGTGCACCGGCTGCCCTGCCCGGCCGAACTCCTCTGGGCGGAGCGCGGCCTGCTCGACGAGCCGCAGGGACTCTACGACCACCGGCGGATCGGGCTGGCCGGGCTGGACCGGGAACGGGTTCCGGCCGAGCCCGTGCCGGACACCAACCACTACTCGATCCTCTGGGGCGAGGCCGGGGCCGACCGCATCGTCCGCAGCCTCCTGGCGGACACCGCCGCCGCGGGGTAGCCGGTCCGGTCCGGCCAGGGGCGCTCAAGCCCCGGGCTGCCCCGGCCCCGGTCCCGGAACGACGGCGGCCGGCGGGGTGCGAACCCCGCCGGCCGTACCGTCCCGCCCGCGGCCGCGTCGTCCGCGCCGTTCGCGCCGCACAACTCCCGGGCGGTGCCAGCTCCTCCGCCCGGCGGTGCGTCAGCCGGCCGTGCCGAGGAAGGTCTCCCAGCCGCCCGCCGGGGCCTGGCCGACGTTGAGCGAACGCAGCTTGCGCAGGGCGGACTGGTCCTGCACCTCCAGCCACTCGACCAGCTGCTTGAAGGAGACCAGCCGGACGTCCGGCTTGCCCGCGATCGCCTTGAGCGTCTGCTCGACGGCGTCCATGTAGATGCCGCCGTTCCACTGCTCGAAGTGGTTGCCGACGAAGAACGGCGCGCGGTTGCTGTTGTACGCGCGGTCGAAGCCGGCCTGGTAGGAGTTCGCGGCCTGGGTGCGCCACTCGTCGTACTTCCCCGGGTCGCCCTTGGTGCTGCCGCTGGACTGGTTGGCCAGGATGTTGTAGTCCATCGACAGGACCTGGAAGGTGTGCCCGGGGAAGGGTATGGACTGCAGCGGGAAGTCCCAGACCTTGCCGTCCTGTACCTTCTGCGGCCAGATCTGGAGGCCGCCCGAGGAGCTGGCGTCGTACTTCCAGCCGAGCTTGGCGATGGTCGGCAGCAGCGCCTTCTGCCCCTCCAGGCACGGGGTGCGGCCGCCGATGAGCTCCTTCTTGTAGTCGAAGGGCAGCGGATCGACGTCGGTGAAGCCGGTGTTGGTGCGCCACTGGGTGACGAACCCGATGGCCTGGTCGATCTCGCTCTGCCAGTCCTCCGGGGTCCACATGTTGACCCCGTTCTTGTCGGGGCGGCTGGAGCAGAAGTGCCCGTTGAAGTGGGTGCCGATCTCGTGTCCGGCCAGCCAGGCCTGGCTGATGAGCTTGAGCGTGCTCTTGACCGCGCCGTCCGACAGGTACGGGATGTCGGAGGCTCCGACCGAGTGCTTCGGCGGGTGGTACAGGTCGGCCTTGGTCTTGGGCAGGGCGTAGATGCCCGAGAGGAAGAAGGTCATCGTGGCCTTGTACTGCTCGGCCAGCTTCAGGAAGCGGGGGAACTGGCCGTCGTCGGTGCCGCCCGCGCCGTCCCAGGAGAACACCACGAACTGCGGCGGCCGCTCGCCCGGCTTGAGCTTCTCGGGCTTGGGCTGGTTCGGCTGCGGGCCGGTGTCCGCGTTGGAGCCGTCGCCGATCGGGGTGCCCTTGGGGACCACGGCCTGGGTCGGGTCGCCGGTGCTGCCGCCCTGGGTGGCACCCGCGCCGCCGGAGCCGCCGGAGCCGGAGCCTTGGCCCGCACCGGATCCGCCGCTGGAGCAGGCCGCGACCGCGCCGAGGGCCGCGGTCGCGGCGGTTGCACTGAGCACCGTCCTGCGCGAGATGCTGGTCATGGTCTCCCCTGGGTGCCGATGCCGGTGGTGAGGGCGGTCCGCAGCCGCACCGGTCAAATCGGGCAATTGATGAATATTCCGCCGTTAGCATGTCATGTCGCCGCAGCGGCCTCCAAGGCCGTCGGGCTCCGACAACTCTCAACACGCCGGGGGCATCGGGCTGGGCTGCAGTGATCCGGCGTCTGTTGCCGTCCTGTGACGCTTCGCACTCCTCGCGGCCCGCGCAGTACGGTACCGCCGGGCCGCCCGGACCCAGGGGGTGTTCGTCGGTGTTCGGCCTGATTGGTCGGCCTTTTGGGAAAACTTTTGCCCCGTGATGGGCCGTACAGACCGAAGGCGGCCGGAGGGCGGCGAGTTCGGTGCGAGTCGCTCGCGCGGGACGGTCCGGTCAGAGCGCGGCGAGCCGCCGGTTGCGGCGCACTATCCGCGCGATCGCGGTGCTGATGGCGGTGGCCGCCGCGCAGGAGACCACGAGGCTCAGCCAGGCCGTGTTGAACCAGTGGCTGTTCAGCCAGCCCAGCGTCACGATGTAGGCGGCCCAGACCAGTGCCGCCAGCGCCGACCAGTGCAGGAAGCGGTGCGGATGGGCGGGGGAGTGGCCGATGGCCAGGTCGAGGACGGTCCGTCCGGCCGGGACGAACCGCGCGACCACCACCATCGCGGCGGCGGCGCCGTGCGGGCGTTCTACCAGGACCTCCTGGACCCTGGCCACGCTGGCCGCCAGCTTCGGCCGCCGGGCGAGCCGGCGGTGCAGCACCGGCGCGCCGCGGCGGGCCAGGTGGAGCAGCAGTACGTCGCCCAGGAAGGAGGCCACCGCCACGCCGAGGCCGAGCAGCAGCGGGGCCCCGTTGATCTGCGCCGTCTTGAGCACGGCCAGGATGACGAGCGTCCCGCTGGGGATGAAGGGGAGGAGGGCGTCGCCGAGCACGGCGAACAGAGCCAGGGCGCAGATCCACGAGGATCCGATCGCCGCCACGAAGTTCAAGGCCCTTACTCCCTCCACGCCGCCCGAGCGAGCAGGTGGCTGTAGGGGTCAACGCTAGCGCCTCGACTTTTCATGCCCTGAAGCACCCCGGTATGCCGCAGGTCACGACCACGGGTTCCGGCCGCCCGTCGAAGCGCCGGTCCGCGCGCGCGGACCGGGGGCGAGGGGGCGCCCCCGCGCACGGGCGTCGCGCGGACCGGACGAGCCCCCCGGGGCGGGGTGCCGTGCCGCGGGGGCTCGCGGTGACCGCCCGGAGCCGGACCGGTCCGACGATCTTGCTGGTGGGGTGCGGATGCCGTCCGGCGATCCGCCCCCATCACCGGACGGTCGGCCGCGGCACCCCGTCGCGAGCCCCGGCGCCGACGGCGTCCGGCACCGGGCGCGAAGTCGCCGAACGTGTCCGCCCGCCGGCTCTCCGTCAGCCGAACGCTCGGTCGGTGGTCCGGGGAGGAATGGCCGAAACACACCTGGACCGACATCGAACGGCATCCCGCCCCCGGGAACAGCGAGCCCCCGGGCGTGGTTGACCCCGGTCGGCAGCAGTGACCGCCGGGCCGTCCGAGACCCGTGCGGTCGCCACACGAAGGCCGGCCCGAAGCCGGTCAGGAGGGCGGACGGCATGACCACCGAGGACCAGCAGGAGCACGGGGCCGAGCCGCCGGCCGGCACGGCGGTCCGGGGCACCGCCCGCGGCACGGCACCCGCTCCGCTCTCGATCCTCGACCTGGCCACCGTCGGCGCCGGCCACACGCCCGCCGAGGCCCTGGCGGCCACCACCGAACTGGCCCGCAGGGCCGAGCAGTGGGGCTACCACCGCTTCTGGGTGGCCGAGCACCACGGCATGCCCGGGGTGGCGAGCTCGACCCCGGCCGTCCTGCTCGCCCACCTCGGCGCCAACACCACGACGCTCAGGCTCGGTTCGGGCGGCGTGATGCTCCCCAACCACGCCCCGCTGGCCATCGCCGAGCAGTTCGGCCTGCTGGAGGCCCTGCACCCCGGCCGGATCGACCTCGGGCTCGGCCGCGCCCCCGGCACCGATCCGGCCACTGCCCGCGCGCTGCGCCGCGGCCTCGGCGAAGGCGCGGACGACTTCCCGCAGCAGCTCGCCGAGCTGACCCACTTCCTCGACGGCGACTTCCCCACCGGCCATCCCTACGCCCAGCTGACCGCCGTTCCCAGGGGTGAGGGGCGCCCTCCGATCTGGCTGCTCGGCTCCTCCGGCTTCAGCGCCCGGCTCGCGGGCCGCCTCGGCCTCCCGTTCGCCTTCGCCCACCACTTCAGCAGCACCAACACCCTCCCGGCCCTGGACCTCTACCGGTCGTCCTTCCGCCCCTCCGCCGTGCTGGCCGAGCCGTACGCGCTGATCGGCGTGAGTGCGGTCGCCGCCGACGACGAGCCCTCGGCCCGCCGCCTCGCCCGCTCCGCGGCCCTCGGCATGCTCCGGTTGCGGCGCGGCAGCCCCGGCCCGATCCCCACCCCGGAGGAGGCCGAGCAGTACCCGTACACCCCGGTCGAGACGGACTTCGTCGACAGCTGGCTCGACAACGTCGTCCTGGGCGATCCGGGCCGGGTCGCCGACGGCCTGGAGGCCCTGCGCAAGCGGACCGGGGTGGACGAGCTGATGGTCACCTCGCACATCCACGGCCACGAGGCCCGGCTCCGCTCCTACGGTCTGATCGCCGAGGCGTACGGCCTGACGGCGGAGGAGTGACGGCCGGCGCGTGACGGCGGGTGCTCCGCCCGGCGCCGCACCTTGGAGCGGCCGCTACCGCCCGTCCAGGGCGGGGCGGCCCTCGCGGAGTATGGCGGCGACCAGCGAGGCCTCGCCCGGCCGGGCGAAGTACCAGCCCTGGGCGGTGTCGCAGCCGGTCAGCCGCAGCCGCTCGGCCTGGGCGGCGCTCTCGATGCCCTCGGCGGTGACGGTCAGGCCGAGGGTGTGGGCGAGCTGCACCATCGCGCCGACGATCTGCTCGTCGGCGTCGTTGCGGCGGGAGTCGAACGCGGGGAGGCCGGGCCGGTCCGCGGGGGCCGGGTCGCGGAAGCCCTCGATGAAGGTGCCGTCCAGCTTCAGCACGTGCACCGGGAGCCGGGACAGGTAGGCCAGGTTGGAGTAGCCCGTGCCGAAGTCGTCGATCGCGATCCGCACGCCCATGTCGGCGAGCGCCTGCAGGGCCTGCAGCGGGCGTCCGCCGGGGCCGAGCAGGGCGCTCTCGGTGATCTCCAGTTGGAGCAGCCGGGCGGGCAGGCCGGTGCTGTCGAGGGCCCGGGCGACGTCGGCGACGACGTCGGAGTCCCAGATCTGACGGGCGGCCAGGTTGACGCTCACGAAGGTCTCGGTGTCCGGGAACTCGGTGAGCCACTGTCGGGCCTGGCGGCAGGACTCCTCCAGCACCCACTTCCCGAGCGGCACGATGGCACCGGACTCCTCGGCGAGCGGGATGAAGCGGTCCGGGGAGAGCGTCCCGTAGCGGGGGTGGCGCCAGCGGACCAGGGCCTCGGCCCCGTGTACGGCGCCGTCGGCCAGGCCGACCAGCGGCTGGTACTCGATGGTGAACTCGCCGCGCTCCAGGGCCGGCCGCAGCGCGGTGGCGAGCAGCTGGCGGGTGAGCTGGTGGGC
This sequence comes from Kitasatospora sp. NPDC048545, assembly GCF_040651155.1. Lineage (NCBI taxonomy): Bacteria > Bacillati > Actinomycetota > Actinomycetes > Kitasatosporales > Streptomycetaceae > Kitasatospora > Kitasatospora sp. NPDC048545. The sequence goes on along the minus strand of NZ_JBEZIQ010000006.1, from coordinate 79,230 downwards.
GCCGCGGTCCGGGTCGTAGAGGGTCCAGCGGGCGCGGCCGTCGGCCTTGGACCAGTAGAGGGTGGCGTCGGCGTCCTTGACCAGGTCGGTCGGGGTGGTCTCGTGCACGGAACGTTCGACCACGCCCACGCTGGCGGTGACCACCAGCCGGTGCCCGGCGATGTCGAAGGGCCGCTCCAGCGCCTCCAGGATCCGGCCGGCCAGTTCGGTCAGTTGCTCGCTGCCCAGGCTGTCGGTGACCAGGACGGCGAACTCGTCGCCGCCCATCCGGGCGACCAGGTGGGTTTCGTGCCCGTCGAAGCCGCGCCGCAGCCGGGTGGCGACGGCGATCAGCAACTGGTCGCCGATGTGGTGGCCGAGGGCCTCGTTGATCGTGGCGAAGCCGTCGAGGTCCAGGTAGCAGACGCCGACCCGGCGGCTCCCCCCGCCGGCCGGGCCCGGGGCGGGCTCCTCGGTGACGGAGAGGCAGGCGGCGTCGAGCCGTTCGAAGAAGTAGGCCCGGTTGGGCAGTCGGGTGAGCGGGTCGTGCAGGGCCTGGTACTCCAGGCGGTCGCCGAGTCGGCGCTGTTCGGTGATGTCCTCCACCAGCGCGAGGGTGTAGAGCGGTTGCCCGGCGCCGTCGCGGATCAGCGAGACGGTGACCTTGCTCCAGACCTCCTGGCCCTCGCGGTGCTTGAGCTGTTTCTCCACGCGGAACCGTTCCCGCTCCCCGCGGACGAGTTCGGAGAACAGCCGGTCCGGCATGCCTTCCGGGTCGATGATCTCGTACAGGTGGGTGCGGACCAGTTCGCCGACGCTCCGTCCGATCAGGCCGGCGAAGGCGGGGTTGACCTCGATGATCCGGTCCTCGGGGTCGATCAGGGCCATCCCGATGACCGCGTCGCAGAAGGCGGCCCGGAACCGGGACTCGCTGGCCCGCAGTGCGGCCAGCAGCCGGTCGGCTCCGCCGTCGGCCCGGTCGGGCCGGTCGTCCGCGCCCCGGTGCGTGCCGTCGGCGAGCGGGGTCGAGCAGGTGGGGCAGAGCAGCGCCTCGGGCTCGACCGGCGTCCCCCAGGCGTCTGGAACGGCGGCCGACCCGGTGGTGGGTCCGGTGGTGGGTCCGGGTGCCGGGCCGGTGGCCGGGGCGAGGACCGGCGCGGCGAGGTGCCGGCGGCGGTGGCGTGGTGATTCCTCGTGCCGCACGCCCGGGTGGTGTGCGTCGGCCCCCTCGTTCTGGCCCGGCACGGCATGCTCCCGTCCGCTGCTGACGCTTGACGATGGTTCGGCCGGTCTGTCGGGATCCCGGCGGCCGGCTCCGCACTCTGTCGCGGTCCTCGGAGTCGGTCCGCTGCGGGGCGCCCGCCGTGGGGCGCTGTCGCACGGGGACCCGTGTGAAGAACAGGGCGCTTCGGCCGATCATAGGCCGCGACGGCAACGCGCGGTGACCGCCGCGAGGGTGATTCGTCCGCTTTGTGATCATGGGTGGCGGTACAGGCGGACGCCCCCGGTACACATCACATGATGTGCGCCAGGGGCGCATGCGCCGAAGCCGCGCCCCCGGGCGCTGGTTGCGCGCCGGGGCGGGACGGGGGCGGAGAACCGGGCGGCGGCGGAAGCGGCCGGACGGGTCAGGCCAGCTTGGCCTCAAGGGTGATGGTGGTGCCGGTCAGGGCCTGGCTGACCGGGCAGTTGGCCTTGGCGTCCTCGGCGGCCTTGACGAAGCCCGTCTCGTCCAGGCCGGGCACGACGCCGGTGACGCTCAGGTGGATGCCGGTGATGCCCTCACCCGGTTGGAAGGTGACGTCGGCCTGGGTGTCGAGCGTGGTGGGCGGGGTGCCGGCCCCGGCCAGGCCGTGCGAGAGGGCCATCGAGAAGCAGGCCGAGTGGGCGGCCGCGATGAGCTCCTCCGGGCTGGTCTTGCCGTTGGGCTGCTCGGCGCGGGCCGGCCAGGACACCGGGTACGTGCCGATGCCGGACGAGACGAAGGTCGTCTGGCCCTGCCCTTGGAGGAGGTTGCCCTCCCAAGCCGTACGAGCGGTGCGGGTGGTTGCCACGATCGGTACCTCCATTACTGGGGGACAGCTGAGCGGTCACTTCCGGTCATGCACGCACCAGACTACGGGCAGCCCGTGGCCCGGACCGGCGTGTCACGCCGCGTCGGACGCCCCGGTGGCGCGGGCCGCCGGAGGGGGTGCCCGGGGTCCGTCGGGCTGTCCGGATCGTGGACGGATCCGTCCGACGGTGCCGGGCCGGAGCGGGGGCCCTGTTAGATTTGCCCGGGCCCGAGCCCGGCCGCCGTATGGTCGGGCGCCCACCCAGACACACCGGGAGCCGCCCCGATGACGGACCACCCCACGACCTCCGACGCCGGCCTGACCGAGGGGATCGACGACGCCGTACGCGCCGAGCTGACCAGCCTGCGCGAGAGCATCGACAACATCGACGCCGCGGTGGTCCACATGCTGGCCGAGCGCTTCAAGGCGACCCAGCGGGTCGGCCGGCTCAAGGCCGAGCACAAGCTGCCGCCGGCCGACCCGGCGCGCGAGCGGGACCAGATCGGGCGGCTCCGGGAACTGGCCGCCGGGGCGAAGCTGGACCCGGTCTTCGCTGAGAAGTTCCTGAACTTCATCATCGCCGAGGTCATCCGGCACCACGAGGCGATCGCCCGCGCCTGAAGGGCGGCCCGCGAGTCCTGACGGGGCAGGAACGCAGGAAGGAAGGGCCCTCCGGCCGGTCCCGGCACGGTCGCGGAGCAGTCCGGGAGCACTCCCGGAGCGGGCTCGCGGCACCCGGCGATGTCGGTGACGGCTAAATGCCCGATTTCGTCAGGCTCCACGGTTGGCGTAGCGTGCGGGTTTCCCCAGCCGGAGAGGTGGAGCAGCGACGATGGCGGTGAACCTGCCCGAAACGCCCAGCGGAGCCCCCAGCGATCCCGCCGCCCAGGACGCCCCGATCACTCCGATCGCGCGGGACTCCCGGAACGCCCAGGACGCCCCGTCCGCCCACCGGGTGCCCGGCGGCCGCGCCGAGGCCCGCCGTCGGGCCCGCGGCTCCGGCGGGCGCCGGGCCGACCGCCCGGGCGGGAACGGCCGTGCGGGCCGGTCGGGCCGTCGCCCCCGTCCGTGGTGGATCGAACTGCCGATGATGGCCGTGGTCGGCCTGGCGGTCGCGCTGCTGATCAAGACCTGCCTGTTCCAGGTGTTCTCCATCCCGTCCGGATCGATGGAGAACACCCTGCGCATCGGCGACCGGGTCGGCGTGAACAAGCTGGCACCGCTGACCGGCTGGGAGCCGGAGCCGGGGCAGCCGGTGGTGTTCAAGGACCCGGGCGGCTGGCTGCCGCCGCAGCCCACCGACTCGAACCCGGTCACCAACACCGTGAGCTCGGCGCTCAGCTTCGTCGGACTGGTGCCGCCGAAGGACGACAACTACCTGGTCAAGCGGGTCATCGCGACCGGCGGCCAGACGGTGCAGTGCGACGGCACCACCCTGAGCGTCGACGGGCGGAAGGTGGACGAGCCCTACCTGCACCCGGGCGACGACTCCTGCGCGGGCCTGGACTTCGGTCCGGTGAAGGTGCCCGCCGGCTACGTCTGGGTCGAGGGCGACCACCGCAGCGACTCCTCCGACTCCCGCTACCACCAGCGCGGCCCCGGTGGCGGAGCCGTGCCGGTGAGCAACGTGGTCGGCCCGGTGTCGGCCGTCGTCTGGCCGCTCAATCACCTCGACTGGTTCGGCTGGACCGGCCGCTGACCGCGCGCTCGGCGGCCACCCGCTCCCGGGCGCCGTGGCTGCCGCCGCTTCCGCCGGGGCCGGCCGGGTCCTCCGGACCGGCTGCCGCGGCAGCCGAGACCGCCGCGGCAGCCGCGGGCAGCGAAGCCGCCGCGACCACGTCCGTCGCCGCCGGATCGTCCGGGCCCGACGAGCCCGACGAGCCCGAGGCGTGCGAGTCGCCCGACGTGCCCGACGTGCCCGACGAACTCGCCTGCGCCGCGAAGGCGCCGGCCAGCACCAGCAGGCCGCCGGCGATCTGCGGCAGCCCCAGGTGCTCGCCGAGCAGCACCCAGGCCAGCACGGTGGCGACCACGGCCTCCAGGTTGGCCACCACCCCGGCGATCGGCGGCGAGAGGTACCCGACCGACACCACACCGGTCAGGTAGGCGAGCACGGTCGCGATCAGCACCATCCACAGCGCGGGGACGAACGCGGGCAGGGTGTGCCCGTTCATGACCACGTCGCCGCCGAGCCGGCTCCAGTCGGCCTGCCAGGGCCGGGTGACGGCGGTGAGCAGGACGGCGCCGATGAGCAGCCCGTACGCGCTGACGGCCAGCGGGTCGACCGGGCGATCGCCCCGGCGTCCGGCGTCGGCGAGTACGAAGTAGCCGACCTGGCAGCAGGCCGCGCCGAGGGCGAACAGCACGCCGAGGGCGTCGAAGCCCAGACCGTTCCAGACCTCGACCACGCAGGCCAGCCCGGCCACCGCGACGCCGGCGCCGACGGCCGCGCCCCGGCTGATCGGCTTGCGCTGGACGAACTTGACGTAGCCGATCAGCAGCGGTGGTCCGAGGTACTCGATGAGCAGGGCGACGCCGACCGGGATGCGGGAGATCGCCGCGAAGTAGCAGGCCTGGACGCCCGCCACGGCGAGCAGACCGAAGCCGAACAGCAGGCCGGGGCGGCGCAGGACGGCGTCCCGGTGCCGGTAGGCGATCGGGAGGAGGGCCACGGCGGCGCCGGTGACCCGCAGCCACACGACGTGCAGGGGGGAGAGCCCGGCCTCGATCAGCGGCTTGGCCGCGGTACCGGAGCCGCCGAAGGCGAAGGCGGAGACCAGTGCGAGGCCGAGGCCGAGGGTTCGGCCCGAAGGGAGGGTGGGCGAGGCCGTTGATCTGTGCACCGCCGCATTGTGACAGTCATACCGATACTTCGGTAAGGCGCCATTTCGGCATTTGGTCCTGCACTCAACTGTGCGCAGTGGCGCAATCACCGAGCCGACAGGCAGGAAGACGGCGGGCCGCTCGGCAGGCAGGCACGCACGCAGACCGGCGGACAGACAGAAAGACCGGCTGACCGGCCGGAGCCGGTCAGCCGGTCTTTCTGTCAGCCGGCGCGTCGTCGCAGGTCAGCCCCCGGAGCCCGCCGAGGCCCCGGTGAGCGCGTCCGCTCCGGCCGTGGGCTGGGTGGTCGGCTGCGTGGTGGGGGCCGTGGTCGGCTGGGTGGTCGGCGTCGGCCGGGTGGTGGGCCGGCCGGTCGGACGGGATGTGGGCTGGGTGGTCGGCTGGTCGGTCGGGGGAGCCGTCGGCGCCGTGGTGGCCCCGCCGGTGCCGTCCGCCGGCGTCTTCGGGCCGGAGTCGTCGCCCGACGGGGTGGTGGCGCTGCTGCTGGGGCTGCCGGTGGGCGCGCCCGTCGACGGGGTGCCGGTCGGCGTGCTCGGGGCGGTCGGCAGGTCGGTGGCGCCCGAGGAGTCGTTGCCGTCGGCCGGGGTCGGGAAGTCGCTGACCGGCTGGCCCTTGAGCGCGGCCTTCATGTAGCCGGTCCAGATCTGTGCCGGGTACTGGCCGCCCGCCGCGCCGTCGATCCCGCCGACGCCGCTCAGGCTGACCTGGGCGCCGGTGTCCGGGTCCTGGCCGAACAGCGCGACCGAGGTGACCAGCTCGGGGGTGTAGCCGACGAACCAGACCGACTTCTGGTCGTCGGTGGTGCCGGTCTTGCCCGCGACCGGGCGGCCGAGCGCCTTCGCCCGCCAGCCGGTGCCGCCCGGGTCGCTCACCACGCCCTGGAGCATCGAGGTGACCCGGTTGGCGGTGTCCGCGCTGATCGCCTGGGTGGTCCTGTGTGCGGGCATCGTCACGGCCTCGCCCTCGCGGTCCACCGACTGCACCAGCCACGGGGTGATCTGCTTGCCGCCGTTGTCCAGCGTGGCGTACACGCCGGCCATGTCGAGGACGCTCGGGGTGGCCGCGCCCAGCGGGATGGAGGGCACCGGGTCGAGGCCCGGGGTGTTGCCGGGCAGGCCCAGCGCGACACCGGTGTCCTTGACCTTCTGCAGCCCGGTGTCCTGGGCGAGCTGCGCGAACGCCGAGTTCACCGACCAGTCGACGGCCTGCTGCAGGGTGATCTGGCCGTAGCTCTTGTCGCCCTCGTTCGGCGGCGCGTACGGGGTGCCCTTGCCGCCGCGGACCTTCCGGCCGCTGGTGCCGTCGTAGACGGTGCGCGGGGTGACGGTGCGGCCGTCCTGGGTCCTGGCGTCGTTCTCGAAGGCGGCGGCCAGGGCGATCGCCTTGAAGGTCGAACCGGCCTGGTAGTCGCGCCGGGTCGCGTTGTCCACGTAGTGCTTCACGTAGTCGGCGCCGCCGTACAGGGCGACGATCGCGCCGGACTTCGGGTCCACCGAGACGGCGCCGGCCTGGGCGGCCGCGTCCTTCTTGCGCTTGTCCGGGTTCAGGGTGTCGCGCAGCTGCGCCTGGACGGAGTCCTGGAGGGCCTGCTGGCGGCCCGGGTCGATGCTCAGCTTGACCGTGTAGCCGCCCTTGGCCAGCTCGCTCTCGCTGATGACCCCGCTCGTGGTCAGGTACTGGGTGGCCGCGTTCACCAGGTAGCCGGCCTGGCCGGACAGGCCCGGGTTCGGCTGCGGGTCCCGGACGTCGGGGAAGGCGGTCCCGGCCCGCTCGTCGGCGGAGAGCCAGCCCTCCTTGACCATGCCGTCGAGGACGTAGTTCCAGCGGTTGACGGCGTTCTGCTTGCCCGCCGCGGTCGCGGTGGCCACGTCGTAGGCGCTCGGGGCGTTCAGGAGGGTGGCCAGGTAGGCGCCCTGCGCGGGGTTCAGCGCGGAGGCGTCGACACCGAAGTAGGCCTGGGCGGCGGCCTGGATGCCGTAGGCGCCGCGACCGTAGTAGGAGGTGTTCAGGTAGCCGGAGAGGACCTCCTCCTTGCTCTCGGTGGCGTCCACCTTGATGGCGATGAACAGTTCCTTCACCTTGCGGGTGACCGACTGCTTCTGGCTCAGGTACGTGTTCTTCACGTACTGCTGCGTGATGGTGGAGCCGCCCTGGGTGCCCTCGCCCTTGGCCGTGTTGACCGCGGCGCGGACCAGGCCCTGGACGTTGACGGCGCCCTCGTTGTAGAAGTTCCGGTCCTCGGCGGCCAGCGCGGCGTGCTGCGCGGCGGGGGAGACCTTGTCCAGGGTGACGTTCTGCCGGTTGGTCTGGCCGGTGCGGGTGATCACCGAGCCGTCCGAGTAGAGCCAGGTGTTGCTCTGCGCGGTCGCGGCGGCGTGCGCGTCCGGGACCTTCACCAGCGCGACCCCGAGCGCGAACAGGCCGACGCCGAGCAGCAGCGCCGAGGCGAAGCCGAGCAGGGTCATCCGCCAGGTGGGTATCAGCCGGCGCCAGCCGGCGCGCTTCGGGCGGCGCGGCTTCTTGCCGCCGGACCCGCCGGACCCGCCGACGCCGTCGACGGCGCCGGCCGGGCGCTGGAACCGCTGGATCGGGCGGAGACCGATCGACGGCGTGCGACGGCCGCCCTGGGCGTTTCTGGACAAAGCGCGGCCTTTCCTGCGGGCGCAACTGAGCAGCCTGCACGGACGGGGACATCGGTCGGGGACCTTTGTCCCGATTCCGGTTGTACTGCCCTGGACGAGCAGGACGGGCCTGATGGCTCCGTCGGATAGCCAATCGAGACCGACATCACACACAAATCGGACTTCGAGGGCCAAAAAATCGGGGAGCCCCTCGCGACTGCGAGAGGCTCCCCGGTGTCTGTGCGCCGCCAGGGACTCGAACCCCGGACCCGCTGATTAAGAGTCAGCTGCTCTAACCAACTGAGCTAGCGGCGCCTGCTGACCTGGAAAACAATACACGGTCCCGAGGGTGCCTCGAACCGCCCCGGACGGCCGGCGGGCGATACATCCCTTTCCTTCCGGTTGGGGCGGAGTTCGCCGCTGGTTAGGGTGGAACCGTGCCCAGCCCCCAGCCAGGACACCGCACCGCACGGACGGCGGTCGCCGCCCTGCTGCTGCTCAGTGCCGTGGCGTACACCGCCTGGGTGCTGGAGGTGGTGCTGAGCACCGGCCTCGACCCCGTGCAGGCCTACATCAGCGAACTCGCCGCCGAGGACCAGCCGCTGGGCGGCCTGTTCCGGGCCACCGACCTGGTCGCCGGACTCTGCTTGCTCGCCGCCGCCGGCACGGCCCTCGCCGGCGGCCTCGCCGCCGGGCCGGTCACCGGCGGGGGAGCCGGCCGGACTGCCGGCCGGGCCGACCGGTCGGTCACCAGGCGGACCGGCGGCGCCCGGCACCGCCGCCGCTGGGCTGTCGTCGGCTGGTCCGCCCTGGCCCTCTTCGGCGCCGCGACCGCCGCCGACTCCCGGCTCCCGCTCAGCTGCACCCCCACCAGCGACGAGATGTGCGCGGCCCGCGAGACCGCCGGGCTCGTCCCCGCGACCCACACCGCGCACGCCGTCACCAGCAGCCTCGCGGTGCTCGGCGCCCTCACCGCCCTGGTCTCGCTCACCGTCGCCGCCCGCCGCTACGGCTGGTGGCCGCCGGTGCGCCGGTTCGGGCCCTGGCTGCTGGGCGCCGAACTGCTCGCCACCGGCTGGAGCCTCGCCGCGATCGCCGCTTTCCAGGCCGGGCGCGGCACCTGGGCACTCGGGGCCGGCCAGCGGCTGCAGGTGCTGCTGGTCGCGCTCTGGCTGGCCGTCCTGGCCGTGGGCGTCGCCCGCTCCACCCGGCGGAACGGGCCGGACGGGCGGGACGGGCCGGCCGGGCCGGCGGGGCGGCACCCGGCCGAGCCGCTCCCCGAACGGAGGACGGCGTGAGGGCACCCGGCGACCCCGACGACCCCGGCGCCCCCCGCGCGCACCGTACGGGCGGCGACCCCCGTCGGCCCGACGACCCCGGGGCCCGGGTGCGATTCCTGCGCGTCGACGGGGTCCCGCTGCACGTCCGCACCGAGGGCAGCGGCCCGGTCTGCCTGCTCAGCGGCGGCCTCGGCAGCAGCTGGTTCGACTGGGACCTGGTCGTCCCCTTCCTCACCCCCTACCGCACGGTGGTCCGCTTCGACCGGCCCGGCTACGGGCTGAGCGCCGCCGAGCCCGCCGCCGGGCGGCCCGCCCCGACGGCGGCCGGGGAGGCCGGGCGGATCCGGGCGGTCCTGGACGGCCTCGGGCTGCCCGGGCCCTGCACCGTCGTCGGCCACTCGCTCGCCGCCTTCCACGTCGAGGCCTTCGCCCGGCTGCACCCCGAGCGGGCCGCCGGGCTGGTCCTGGTCGACGGCAGCGTCGAGCCGGGGGCCCGGCCGTATCCGGCGCCCGGTGTGCGCGACCTGGCGGCCCGGGCGGCGGCCGGCACCGCCACCGCCCTCGCCGTGCCCTACCTGCTCGGCCCGGCCGTGCGGCGGACGGTGGCCCGGCTGTCCACCGTCCGCCGCGAGGACCTCGCTCCGGCGCCGCTGGTCCGGCACTGCTACCGGACCGGCCGGGCCCTGCGCGCGCTGCTGCGGGAGAACGCGCGCTACCTCGACGTGGCGGCCGAGCTGGACGGGCTGCGGCGCACCCGGCCGCTGCCCGAGGACCTGCCGGTCACCGTGCTGGCCGCCGACGACGGCTGCCGGACCCGCCGCACCGAGGCCTGGCTGGCCGAGCAGCGGGAACTCGCGGCACTGCTCGGCGCCGACTTCCGTACCACGGCCCCGGCCGGGCACCTGGTGATGTTCGACCGCCCGGACGCGGTGGCCTCGGCGGTGCTGGACACCCGCTGAGGCGGCGGTCGGGGGAGCGGTGCCCCGGGCCGGCGGCCGGAAGGCGTCACAGTGCCACCTCCACCCGCCCCGGAAACGCCTCAGGCCGCCCACCGAAGTGAGCGGCCTGAGACCTTGCCATGTGCGCCGCCAGGGACTCGAACCCCGGACCCGCTGATTAAGAGTCAGCTGCTCTAACCAACTGAGCTAGCGGCGCGTGCTGACGTCGAAGACATTACACGGCGCGGGCCCGATCCGCCGAATCGTCGGCGGGTGGTCACCCACCGTGACCGTCTCCGACCGGCGGCTCGGGGTGGTGGCAGGCCGCCTGGTGGTCCGTCCCCGGGGCGCCGCCGGCCAGCGCCGGCCGTTCCCGCTCGCAGCGGGCCCGGTCCGCCGGGTCGGTGAGCCCGGCGTGGCGCGGGCAGCGGGTGCGGAACGGGCAGCCGGTGCGGCGCTCGGTGGGGGAGGGCGGGTCGCCGGCGAGCAGGACGCGGTCGCGGGCCCGCTCGGCGGCGGGATCGGGGAGCGGGACGGCGGAGAGCAGGGCGCGGGTGTACGGGTGGCGGGGGCGGTCGAAGACGGCGGAGACCTCGCCCTGTTCGACCGTCCGGCCGAGGTACATCACGCTGACCCGGTCGGCGAGGTGGCGGATCACCGAGAGGTCGTGCGAGACGAACAGGTAGGAGAGGCCGAGTTCCGCCTTGAGCGCCTGCAGCAGGTTCAGCACCCCGGCCTGGATGGAGACGTCCAGCGCCGAGACCGGTTCGTCCAGCACCAGCAGCCTGGGGCGGACGGCGAGGGCCCGGGCGATCGAGACGCGCTGGCGCTGGCCGCCGGAGAACTGGTGCGGGTAGCGGACGGCGTGGTCCGGGTCGAGACCGACCTGCCGGAGCAACTCGGGCACCCGGAGGGCGATCTCCGCGCGGGGGGCGCGCTGGGCGAGCAGGGGTTCCGCGACGATGTCGCCGATCGGCATCCGGGGGTCGAGGCTGGCCATCGGATCCTGGAAGACGATCTGCAGTTCGGCGCGGAGCCGGTGGGCCTCGGCCCGGGTGAGCTCGGCGGTGTCGTGGCCGAGCAGTTCGATCCGGCCGGTCTCCGGGGCGCCGAGCCGCAGCAGTTCGAACAGCGTGGTCGACTTGCCGGAGCCGGACTCCCCGACCAGGCCGAGGGTCTCGCCCTCCCGCAGGTCCAGGTCGACGCCGTCGACCGCGTACACCTCGCCGACCCTGCGTTTGAACACCGTGCCCTTGAGGAGCGGGAACGTCTTGCCGAGGCCGCTCACCGCCAGGACCGGTGCCAGGCCGGAGCGGTCGCGGCGGGCAGTGGCGGCGGGCAGCTCCGGGACGGGGTAGACCTCGGCGGGCGCGGGCCGCCGCTCGGCGAGCTCCGCCGACCGCAGGCAGGCCGACAGGTGTCCGCCGGCGCCGTCAGGAGCGCCCTCCCGAGCGGGTTCCGACGTGCTTCCCGGGGCGGGCTCCAGGGTGGGTTCCACCGTCGAGCAGCGTTCCTCGGCCAGCGGGCAGCGCGGCGCGAACGGGCAGCCCGGGGGCAGCTCCGCCATGGGTGCCGGGCTGCCCGGGATCGGCACCAGCGGACCGCCGCGCCCGTCCAGCCGGGGCAGCGCGCCGATCAGCCCGAGCGAGTAGGGGTGGTGCGGGGCGGTGAACAGTTCGTCCACGCCGGCCGTCTCGACCACCCGCCCCGCGTACATCACCGCGACCCGGTCCGCCGTCCCGGCGATCACCCCGAGGTCGTGGCTGACCAGGACCAGCGCCGCGCCGGTCTCCCGGCGGGCGGTGCGCAGCACGTCCAGCACCTGGGCCTGGATGGTGACGTCGAGCGCGGTGGTGGGCTCGTCGGCGAGCAGGATGTCGGGCTCGTTGGCGACCGCCATCGCGATCATCGCGCGCTGGCGCATGCCGCCGGAGAACTCGTGCGGGAAGCTGTCCAGGGCCCGGTCGGGCGCCGGGATGCCGACCAGGTCGAGGAGTTCGGCGGCCCGGCGGCGCGCGGTGGCCCGGTCCACCCGCTGGTGGATCCGGACGGCCTCGGCAATCTGGTCGCCGATCCGGTAGACCGGCGTGAAGGCGGACAGCGGGTCCTGGAAGACCATGGCGACCCGGCGGCCGCGGACCGCCGCGAGTTCCTTCCCCGGCAGTCCGACCAGCTCCCGCCCGTCCAGCCGCACCGACCCGCTGACCCGCGCCGTCCCGGGCAGCAACCCGAGCACGGACAGCGCTGTGACGGACTTGCCGGAGCCGGACTCGCCGACGATGCCGAGGGTCTCGCCGCGCCGCAGCGTGAGGTCGACCCCGCGTACGGCGGGGACCGGGCCGTGCGGCCCGGCGAAGTCCACCCGCAGGTCGCGGACGGAGAGCAGCGGGGTTTCGACGGTGGTGGTCACGGGCGCTTCCTACGGCTGACGGAACGGCGGGTACGGGAGCGGCCGGACCGGCGGGGTGCGGCCCCGGAGGTGGGGTCGAGGGCGTCGCGCAGCCCGTCCCCGATCAGGTTGACGGCGAGGACGAACAGCACCAGCAGCCCGGCGGCGAAGTAGAACAGCCAGGGGAACACCGGGGCCTCGCTGGTCCCCGCGGCGAGCAGGGTGCCGAGCGAGACGTCCGGTGCCTTGACCCCGAAGCCGAAGTAGGAGAGCGCGGTCTCGCTCATCACGGCGCCGCCGACCGCGATGGTCGCGTCGATGATGAGGAAGGAGGCGACGTTCGGCAGGATGTGCCGGCTGATGATCCGCAGCGGCCGCACTCCCATGAACCGTGCGGCGCGGACGAATTCGCGCTCGCGCAGGGAGATGGTCATCGAGCGGACCACCCGGGCGGTGATCATCCAGTTGAACAGTGCGAGCAGCAGGACGAAGGCGATCCAGCCGGCGCTCTTCAGCCGGGCCGACACGATGGTGATGACCAGGAAGGCGGGGAAGACCAGCAGCAGGTCCACCAGGAACATCAGGGCCCGGTCGGTCCAGCCGCCGAAGTAGCCGGCGCAGGCGCCGACCACGGAGGCCAACACGGTGGAGAACAGTGCCACCAGCAGCCCGATGACCAGTGACTTCTGCAGCCCCCGGACGGTCTGCGCGAACACGTCCTGGCCGACCCCGTTGGTGCCGAACCAGTGCTCGGCGGACGGGGGTTGGTGCAGCGCGGAGAAATCGGGCGTGGCGTAGTGCCAGGGCGTCAGATACGGCCCGCCGAAGGCGAGCGCGAACAGCAGCAGGACGACGACGGCCCCGGCGAGGGCCCCGCGGGCGGCGAGCAGCCGGGCCAGCACGAGCCGTCCGCGGCCGGCCGCCCGGGGCGCCGGGGCGGAGTCCGGGAGCCCGGCCGGTCCGGCGGCCGAGGGGCGCCCGGTGGGCTCGGCCGGTTCGGTGGAGAGGGTGGTCATCTCGGTCTCCTCGGTCAGGACCGCACGCGCGGGTCGAGGGCGGCGTGCAGGGTGTCCGCGAGGAAGCCGGAGGCGAGGACGACGACGGCGGTGAACAGGTTGATCGCCACGACCGAGTTGACGTCCTGTTCGTTGATCGACTGGATCAGCCACTCGCCCATGCCGTGCCAGCCGAAGATCGTCTCGGTGAAGATCGCGCCGGTGAAGATGCCCAGGAAGCTGTAGGCGAACATCGTCGACATCGGGATCACGGCGGTGCGCAGCCCGTGCTTCAGCAGCGCCCGTCCGCGGGTGAGGCCCTTCGCCTCGGCGGTGCGCAGGTAGTCGGAGCCGAGCACGTCGAGCATGGTGCCGCGCTGGTAGCGGCTGTAGGTGGCGAGGCCGCCGAGGGCGAGCGAGACGGTGGGCAGCAGCAGGTGCAGCGCCCAGTCGGCGAGGTGGGTGCCGAGGCCGCCGGTGAGCCCGGGGGTCTCGTAGCCGGTGAACGGGATCACCTCGTGGCCGGCCGCGTCCTTGGCGGCGATGGCGCCGTTCTTGAGGAACAGCGCGACCAGGAAGACCGGTGTGGAGAGCAGCACGAAGGACAGCACGGTCAGCAGCCGGTCGGAGATCCGGTACTGGCGGACGGCGCTCCACGCCCCGACGGCGGTGCCCAGCAGCATGCCGAGCACGCTGCCGAGCAGCAGCAGCCGCAGCGAGACCCAGACCCGGCGGCCGAAGTCGTCGGTGACCGGGGTGTCGTGGATGGTCCGGCCGAGGTCGCCGTGGAGCAGGCCGCCGGCCCAGTGGCCGAAGCGCTCGACGACCGGGGTGCGGTCGTTCAGGTTGAGCGCGGTGAGCTGGCGCTCGACCGATTCGGCGGACGGGCGGGGGACCTTGGCGTCGAAGTAGGTGCGCGGCTGCAGGGCGGTCGCGGAGATCGCGTACGCCAGGAAGACGGCGGCGAGCAGCAGTGCTGCGTAGTAGCCCAGCCGCTTCGCCAGGTAGCTGAGCATCAACGGCCGCCCGGGGTGGGGGTGGGGCCGACGCGTCTGGTGGGCATCGGGTGGTGGCCTTCGGTCGGGGCCCGGTCCGGGCGTCAGGGGGCAGGGTCGGCAGGGGAGTCGGGAAAGCGCAGGTCAGAGTGAAGCACTCGGGGACGGCGGCGGTGTTGCGGCGGTGTTGCCGCCCGTGGCGTTTGGATCAGGTGTGCGTTCCTCCCCCTGGTGGCGGATCTGATCCGCTGTTACGTTCCTCTGGCTCGGTGCCGGATTGAGTGCCCACGCTCAAGCCGAGTCATGCCTGCGACGCCCGAACTCGTGTTCCGGCCCGTGCCGCGTCACCGCCCGTGGCCCGTGCCGCGACCCGCACCACGACCCCGTCGGACTCCCGCCCCGACTCCCGTTCCGCAGACCTCACCAGGGGGACCCCCATGGACGCTTCCACCACGGCCCGCCGTCTCGGCCGGGCGGCCGCCGCGGCCGTCGCCGTCGCGCTCGCGGTCACCGCGTGCACCTCGGGCGGGGGCGGCTCGTCCGGCGACGTGGCCAAGAGCGAGCCGCCGAGACAGGACTCCCAGGACATCAACGCCAAGGCGCCGGACCAGCTCAAGGACGGCGGCGAGGCGCGCTTCGCGCTGGACCAGTGGATCACCCAGTGGAACCCGCTGCAGGTGGACGGCGGCTCCTACACCGACACGGTGGACCTCGTCCGGGCCCTGGAGCCGACACTCTTCGGCACCGACGCCTCCGGCACCTTCCGGCCGAACCCGAACTACCTGGTGGCGGCCGAGGTCACCTCGACCTCGCCGCAGGTGATCACCTACAAGCTCAACCCCAAGGCCAAGTGGTCGGACGGGAAGCCGCTGAGCTACCTGGACTTCAAGGCCGACTGGCAGGCGAGCAACGGCAAGGACCCGGCGTACAACGGGTACGACCCGTCCGGCTACGAGCTGATCTCCGCCGTCGAGCAGGGCGCCGGTCCGGACGAGGTGAAGGTCACCTTCTCGGAGCCGTACGCGGACTGGCAGAACCTGTTCCGCCCGCTGGTCCCGGCGGCGGGCATCGCCACCCCGGACGACTTCAACAAGGGCTGGGTGGAGAAGGTCCCGATCACCGCGGGCCCGTTCAAGATCGGCGTGGCGGACAAGACCGCGCAGACCATCAGCCTCGTGCCGGACCCGGCCTGGTGGGGCACCCGGGCCAAGCTCGACCGGATCACCTTCCGGGTGATGGACAAGGCGGCGAGCATCCAGGCCTACCTCAACAACGAGATCGACCTGGCCTCGGCCGGCACCGCCACCGCGTACGGCCAGCTCAAGAGCGCCAAGGACACGGTGATCAGGGCCGCCAGCCCCTGGGACGAGGTGCACATCTCCTTCGGGGGCACCGGCGCGCTGGCGGATCAGCGGGTCCGCCAGGCGCTCGGCCGGGCGGTCGACCGCTCGGCGCTGATCAAGATCGCCAACAACGGTGTGCCGGTGGAGTTCAAGCCGCTCGGCAACCACATCATCATGCCCAACCAGACCGGCTACCAGGACAACTCCGGCGACTGGGCGAAGTTCGACCCGGCCGCGGCCAAGAAGCTGCTGGACGACGCCGGTTGGAAGGACGGCGGCAGCGGGCAGCCGCGCACCAAGGACGGGCGGCCGCTGGAACTGCACTGGGTGCTCAGCGACGGCTCCACCCAGGCCCAGCTCGACCTCGCCACCGCGGCGGCGGCGATGTGGCAGGCGGTCGGGGTCAAGGTCGACCTGGACAAGGTGGCCGCCAACGACTACTTCGCCAAGTACGTGACCCCCGGCAAGTTCGACGTCGCGAGCTGGCGCAACACCGACTCCTTCCCCAACTCCAAGAGCCTGGCCAACTTCCGTCTGCCGGTGGGCGACAACACCTTCAGCAACCCCTCGCGGCTGGGCACCCCCGAGATCGACGCACTGCTGAAGAAGGCGGCGGGGACGGTCGACCCGGCGGAGGCCGCGAAGCTCTACAACCAGGCGGACGCGAAGATCTGGGAGCTCGGCCACACCGTCGAGCTCTACCAGCGGCCCACGGTGGTGGCGGTGCGCAAGGGCCTCGCCAACTACGGGGCGTTCGGTCTCGCGGGAGAGGACTACAGCACGGTCGGCTGGGAGAAGTAGCCGCCGCGGACGCGACGAGGCGGGCCGCACGGCAGGCGCTGGCGAGCAGCGCGGTGATCACGAGGCCGGTGGTGCGGACACGGGAAGGTCGGCTCCGCCGCCCCCGCTGTCCCGCCACCCGCCTTGACCTTCCGCGTTGCCCGCAGGCCGCCCGTGTCATGGGGCCCCGCAGGGCCCCGCGCTCTACCGACCGGGGATGAATCTAGCGGCGCTCCGGGCCCGCACGGTGCAGCGCGCGGGGCGCGTCCGGAAACCCGCCGCGCTGTCACCCGGTTCGCGCACCGCAGCGTCAACTACGGCTGACGGTAAGGAAAAAAAGGGACATTCGGGGTCATCGTACCCTCGGTCGCGTGCTCGCCGCGCCGGTGCGTGCGCCGGGCCCGGGGCGCTGCCAGGATGCGCGGGACGCCCCCGCCCCTCCCGACCCCGGAGCAGCTCCGATGGCCAGTGACCCCGCCGCCGCGGCGCCCCGCGCGCACCACGTCGACCCGCCGCCGGTGCGCCGGATGGTCCCGCGGGACCGGCACGAGCCGCACCGGGTCGCCACCCCGCTGGAACTCTTCTTCGACCTCTGCTTCGTGGTCGCGGTCGGCCAGGCCGGGCGCGAACTGGCCCACTCCCTCGCGGCCGGACACTACGCGGAGGGGCTGCGCGGCTACTCGCTGGCCTTCTTCGCCATCTGGTGGGCCTGGATGAACTTCACCTGGTTCGCCTCCGCGTACGACTGCGACGACGTGCCGTACCGGGTCACCACGCTGGTGCAGATCGCCGGTGTGCTGATCCTCGCCGCCGGGGTGCCGCGGCTGTTCGCCACCCAGGACCTGACCCTGGCGATCACCGGGTACGTGGTGATGCGCCTCGCGATGGTGACGCAGTGGCTGCGCGCGGCGGCCGGCGAGCAGGGCGAGGCGCGCCGGGTCGCCCTGCGGTACGCGCTGGGGATCACGCTCTGCCAGGTCGGCTGGGTGGTGGTGCTGTTCCTGCCGCAGGACGTGCGCCCGTACGTCGTCCCGATCGGCGTGCTGTGCGAACTGGCCGTGCCGGTGGTCGCGGAGCTGCGGGCGCAGACGTCCTGGCACCCGCACCACATCTCCGAGCGGTACGGGCTGTTCACCCTGATCGTGCTCGGCGAGACGGTGGCGGCGGCGACCGTCGCGGTGCAGTCCGCGGTGGACGAGCACGAGGGACTCGGCCGGCTGGTGCCGGTGGCGATCGGCGGTCTGCTGATCTGCTTCGCCGCCTGGTGGATCTACTTCGCCCGGCCCGTCCACGAGCACCTGCGCTCCAACCGGCAGGCCTTCGCCTGGGGTTACGGGCACTACCTGGTGCTCGGCTCGGCGGCCGCGATCGGTGCCGGGCTGGAGGTCGCGGTCGAGTCGGCCGGGCACAAGGCGGAGATCTCCGAGACCGCGGCCACCGCGACGGTCACCGTCCCCACCGCGCTGTACCTGGTCACCGTCTGGTTCCTGCACTCCCGGCACACCAAGCGCGGTGCGGTCGCCCAGGCGGTGGCGCCGGTCGGGGCGGCGCTGGTGCTGGCCTGCACCGCGCTCGGCGGCCCCGGGGTGCTCGCCGCCGGCCTGGTCTGCGCGCTGATGGTGGCGACGGGCGTGCTGGTCCACGGCCGGGAGAGCGGGTTCCGGGGCGCCTGAGGACGGGCCCGGGGCGCGGTCGGCCGCGGCCGGGCACCTGCTGGGGCGGCGCCTCAGCCCCGCCCCAGCAGGACCGGTTCGTGCCGCGTCAGCCAGGCCAGGTAGGCCGGGTTGACCTTGGCCAGGTCCAGGTAGGCGGAGCGCAGTTCGCCGTACAGCGCGTCCAGGGCGGGCGGGCTGAGCGCGCACGGCCGCCAGGTGAACAGCAGTCGGACGGCCAGCGGGTCGCCGGCCACCGGGCGGACGACCGTGCCGGGCCCGGGTGGGGAGGTCGGCTGGCAGGGGCGGACGGCCTCGCCGGAGGCGACCAGCTCGGCGGCGGTGGCGTTGTCCCGCACCTGCAGCACCCGGGGGTTGAGCCCGGCCTCACTGAAGACCCGGCGCATCGCCGCGTAGTCGTGGTCGGCGGTCGGGTCGACCATCCAGGTGTCCCCGGCGAGGTCGGCGAGGCGGACGACCGGGCGGTCGGCGGCCGGGTGTCCGGCGGCGAGTTCGACGTACTGCGGCTCACGGGCCATCAGCACCCGCTGCTCGGCGTCCGGCGGCACCCGTAGCGGGAAGCCCTCGCTCTCGTGCACGAAGGCCACGTCCAGCTGGTCGGCGGCGACCATCCGCAGCAGCGCGCTGGCCGAGACGTCGACGTGGATGGTGGTGTCGGTGTCCGGCAGGCGCTCGTGCACCCGGCGCAGCCAGGCGGCGACCGCCCGGCTGCCGACGCTGCCGATGCGCAGCCGCCGCTGCCGGCCGGGCCCGCTGGCGTCGCGCGCCTCCTGACGGGCGGCGGCCACCAGGGCGGCCATCTCGGTGATCACGGGCCGGGCCCGGGAGAGTACCGAGTGGCCGAGTGCGGTGGGCCGGCTGCCGGTCTGCTCGCGGGTGAACAGGGTTCCGCCGATGGCCCGTTCGATGCGGTGCAGCTGGGTGGTCAGGGAGGGCTGGGTCATGCCGAGCTGGAGCGCGGCCTTGCGGAGGCTGCCGCTGTCGGCGATCGCGCACAGCACCCTGAGGTGTCTCACGTCGAGCTCCACGTCGGGAGCATAGACGCCATCGAGCCACCTCGCCAAGGACATGACAGGCAATCAAGAGTGCCTGGCAGGAGGGTGCACCGGATCCCCGCCGGTATGCGGCGGTGCTATCGCCGGTTGACATCATCCGTGACGGGCCCGGACGGGTCGAAGCTCGGGGGCAGCAACCCGCCCCCGCCACCGGCCGGGGCGGCCCCCACCGTGCGTCGCCGCCGTGCCCGGCCCCCACCGGCCCCGGCGGTCCGGCACACCGCGAATCCGGAGACCCCCACATGAAGCGATCCGTGCTGTCCGCCGCCCTGGGCCTCGCCCTCGCGGCCGGTCTCGCGACCCTGCCCGCCACCGCCGTCGCCGCCCCGGCCGCGCCCGCCGCCCCGGCCGTCCAGGGCTACACCCCGGCGGCGCACGCCGGTTCGGCCGCGGAGGCCGCGAACAACCGGGCCTTCTTCCAGGCCGTGGTGGCCTCGGTCAAGGCCAAGCGGGCCGCGAACCCGTGGCTGCGGACCGTCACCGTCACCTACGACACCGCCAACGCGCCCTCCTTCACCAGCCAGATCGCCAGCGCCGCGCAGATATGGAACGGCTCGGTGCACAACGTGCGGCTCCAGGGGACCGGCGGCAACGGCGACTTCTCGTACTACGAGGGCAGCGACAGCCAGGGCTCCTACGCCAGCACCGACGGGCACGGCCACGGCTACGTCTTCCTCGACTACCAGCAGAACCAGGAGTACGACTCGGTGCGCGTCACCACCCACGAGACCGGGCACGTGCTCGGCCTGCCCGACGACTACGCCGGCCCGTGCAGCGAACTGATGTCGGGCGGCGGCCCCGGCCCCTCCTGCACCAACCCCTACCCCGACGCCAACGAGCGCAGCCAGGTCGACCACCTCTGGGCGAACGGGCTCGCGGCAGTGAACCCGGCCACCAGGTAAGGGGGTTAGGGCGCGGCGGGCCGCTCGGCCGGAATCGGGCGGCCCGCCGCTCCGGGTACTTCCCCGCATCGGAGCCTAGCCCCCACCGGAACGGAATGCCAGGGGCACGGTTGGGTCAAGACAAGGGAAAGGCCGCCCGAATCGACGAAATCCCACGGGTATTGCACGGAGCTATCGCCGGTTGACATCATCCGCGCGCCCGCCGGGCTGCCCGAAGCTCTGGGACATCACCCGCTGACCAGGTGTCCCCCCGAGCCGGCCCCCAACCGGCCACGGCACCAGAGGAATCGGAGACCCCCACATGAAGCGATCCGTGCTGTCCGCCACCCTCGGCCTCGCCCTCGCGGCCGGCCTCGCCGTGCTGCCCGCCACGGCCGCCGCCGCGGCCCCGGCCGCCCCGGCCACGCAGGGCTACACCGCCTCGACGTACGCCGGCTCGGCCGCCGAGACCGCGGACAACCAGGCCTTCTTCCAGGCCGTGATGGCCTCCGCGAAGGCCAAGCAGGCCGCCAACCCCGGCCTGGCGACCGTCGTGGTCACCTACGACGCCAGCTCGGCCCCGACCTTCCGCAACCAGATATCCCAGGCCGCGCAGATCTGGAACGGCTCGGTCGCCAACGTGCAGCTGCGCTCCGGCTCGGCCGCCGACTTCCGCTACTACGAGGGCAACGACAGCCGTGGCTCCTACGCCAGCACCGACGGGCACGGGCGCGGCTACATCTTCCTCGACTACCAGCAGAACCGGCAGTACAACTCGGTGCGGGTGACCGCCCACGAGACCGGGCACGTGCTCGGCCTGCCGGACCACTACTCCGGCCCGTGCAGCGAGCTGATGTCGGGCGGCGGCCCCGGCACCTCCTGCACCAACCCCTACCCGAACGGCACCGAGCGCAGCCGCGTCAACTCCCTCTGGGCGCGCGGCTGACGGACCCGTCGGGCCCCGGGCCGGCCGCCCCGCGCGGCCGGCCCGGGGCTGCGCCGGTCCCGGTCGCCGTTCCGCGCGGGCCCGGTCGGCGCGGGCGTCCAGCGGCGCGGGGCGTCGCCACCGCGGGCGTCGTCGGTGCGGGGGCGTTGTCGGTGCCGCGTGCGAGCATGCGGGCAAGACCCGACCGCCCCGACCGCGAGGTGCCCCATGCCCCGTTCCGCCCCCGACCGGCTCGACGACCTGCCGTACGCCGAACTGCTGCGCCCGCACACCGGGCCGCTGCGCAGCGACGAGCGGTACGACACCGTCCACTTCGACGGTGGCGAGCACACGGACGAGTCGGGCGCCGGGGCGGCCTTCCTGGAGTGCGCCTTCACCGGTGTCGCGCTCAGCGGGGTCAAGCTGCGCCAGGCCCGGTTCAACGAGGTCTGGGTGCAGGCCGGCCGCTGGGTGGCCTGCGACCTCAGCGACTCCGAGTGGCAGGACAGCGCCTTCGTCGGCGGCGTGCTGGCCGGGGTCGCCGGGTACGGCTCGGCGCTGCGCCGGGTCGTGTTCCGCGGCTGCAAGCTGGAGGCGGTCAACCTGCGGTCGGCCGTACTGCGGGACGTCGTCTTCGAGGACTGCCTGCTGCGCGACGTGGACTTCGGCGAGGCCAAGCTGACCGGGGTGTCCTTCCCCGGCTCGACACTGGAGGAGGTCCGGCTGCGCGGTGCGACGCTGAGCAGGACGGACCTGCGCGGCGCAGTCCGGTTGGGGCTGGCCGACGGTCACCAGGGGCTGCGCGGCGCGGTCATCAGCTCCCCCCAGCTGCTGGAGCTCGCACCGCAGTTCGCCCAGGCGCTGGGGATCGAGGTCGAGGACCGCTGACCGGATCCCCCTCCGTCCCTCCCCGGCGTTTCCGTCCCGCGTTCAGCCCGGCGTCGCTCGGTGACCGCAGGACGAACAGTCCACCAAACCTGCTGCGCGCATCTGGTGGCCCGCTCCGCACCGGTGGAGACTTCTCCGCGATCGAGTGAGCCCCGACTTGTGTACACAACATCGCCAGCGAAGGGACGGGCCGGGCTGATGGCCGAGCTGAGTCGTAGGAAGTTCGTCACGCTGTCCGGGGCGGCCGCGGCCGGTCTCGCGGTGGCCGGCACCGGTGCCGCGGGCGCCGCCCCGGGCGCTCCCGCGGTGGCCTCCACCACCACGCTCCGGCAGACCGGCACCATCAACGACGTGCAGCACGTGGTGATCCTCATGCAGGAGAACCGCAGCTTCGACCACTACTTCGGGATGCTGCGCGGAGTGCGCGGCTTCGCCGACCGCAGCGCGATCCAGATCGCCGGCGGCTACAGCGTCTTCAACCAGCCCAACGGCCTGTTCAGCCGCCAGTACCCGTGGCAGTTCAGCCAGACCAAGCCGGCCGGCGGCGCCGACCCGGAGCGCCTCGCCCAGTGCAACGGCGACCTCAGCCACGGCTGGGGCGACCAGCACAGCGCGTGGAACAGCGGCAAGATGGACAACTGGGTCTCCGCCAAGGGCAACGTGCGCACGCTCGGCTTCCTCACCCGCCAGGACATCCCGTTCCACTACGCGCTGGCCGAGAACTGGACCATCTGCGACGCCTACCACTGCTCGGTGCTGAGCGCGACCGGCCCCAACCGCACCTACCACTGGTCCGGTCAGATCGACCCGTCCGGCGCCGCCGGCGGCCCGGCCTACGACGGCGGCGACGAGAAGGGCCTGCGCTGGCAGACCTTCGCCGAGGCCCTGGAGAACGCCGGGGTCAGCTGGAAGGTCTACCAGAACGCCGCCGACAACTACGGCGACAACGCCCTCGCCTACTTCAACCAGTTCTCCGGCGCTGCGGCGGGCAGCCCGCTGGCCGTCAAGGGCATGGGCTCGGTGCCCAAGGTCACCGGGAGGACCCCGGACGACATCGCCGCCGCGATCAAGGCCGACGTGCTGGCCGGCACCCTCCCGCAGGTCTCCTGGATCGTCCCCGACCAGGCCTCCTCCGAGCACCCGTACGCCACCCCGGCCGACGGCGCGCACTTCGTCCACATGGTGATCGACGCGCTCAACGCGGACCCGAACGTCTTCGACTCGTCCGTCCTGTTCATCAACTACGACGAGAACGACGGCTTCTTCGACCACGTGCCGCCGCCGGTCGCCCCGGCCGGCACTCCGGGCGAGTTCTACAACGGCACCAACATCGGCCTCGGCTTCCGCGTCCCGATGATCGCGGTCTCGCCCTGGACCCGCGGCGGCTGGGTCAACTCCGAGACCTTCGACCACACCTCGGTGCTGCGCTTCCTGGAGGTCTGGACGGCCGCCCTCGGCAGGCCCGCCACCAGCCCGAACATCAGCGACTGGCGCCGGCGCGTCTGCGGCGACCTCACCAGCGTGTTCGACTTCGCCAACCCGGTGTACGGCCTGCCGGCGCTGCCCGACACCTCGCAGACCATCGGCCTGTCCGCCTGCGGCCCGCTGCCCAACCCGGCCCCGGTGAACAACCAGCTGCCGCTGCAGGAGTCCGGCACCCGCCCGGCCCGCGCCCTGCCGTACCAGCCGAACGCCAACCTGGACCACCTGGAGTTCGGTTCGGGTGGGGTGATGAAGGTCTGGATCGCCATGGCCAACGGCGGCTCCAAGTCCTCGCACTTCGCCGCCTACGCCAACGCCTACCGCAGTGGTGGCCCCTGGCAGTACACCGTCGACCCGGGCGGCAGCACCAGCGACTTCTTCAACTGCGGCACCGGCTTCGGCGGCGGCCCGTACGACCTCGGCGTCGTCGGCCCCAACCGCTTCCTGCGCCGCTTCAAGGGCGACGCGACGAAGGCGGGCAAGAACGCCGCCGTCACCGCCTCGTACGCGGTGGAGGCCGGCACCGGCAAGCTGGCCCTCTGGTTCAAGCTGGCCAACAACGGCAGCACCCCGATGACCTTCACCATCGCCCCGAACAACTACCGGACCGACGGCCCCTGGACCTACCAGGTCCCGGCCGGCGGCAGCGTCAGCGACTACTTCAACGCGGTCGCCTACACCAACGGCTGGTACGACTTCACCGTCACGGTGGACGCCGACAGCAGCTGGTCGCAGCGGTTCACCGGCCACCTGGAGACCGGCACGCCCAGCGTCAGCGGCTGACGGTCGCCCCCACCGCGTGAGCCACGAGGGCCCCACCACCCGGCGGCGGGTAGTGGGGCCCCCGCGTCACTTGCGCCAGAAGAGGTGGTGCGTGACGCCGCTCGGGCTGGGCACGACCTCCCGGTGGAACCGGTCGAGCAACTCGTCGGGGGACTTCCAGAGCCGCAGCCCGGACCCGAGCTCCACCGGGGAGACCACCACGTGCAGGGTGTCGACGAGGTCGGCGTCGAGGAACTGCCGGATCGTGGTGACACCGCCGCCGAGTCGGACGTCCCTGCCCTGCGCCGCTGCCCGCGCCCGGTCCAGGACGGCGGCCGGGTCGCCGTCGACGAAGTGGAACGTGGTGTCGGAGAGCGTGATCGACGGACGCCCGTGGTGGGTCATGACGAGCACCGGAGTGCGGAACGGAGGCTCCGCGCCCCACCAGCCGCGCCACTCGTGGTCCTGCCAGGGTCCGCGCTGCGGCCCGAACTTGTTGCGGCCCATGATCTCGGCACCGATGTTGCGGGCGAAGTCCCGGGTGAAGTAGTCGTCGAGGCCCCGGCTGCCCCCGGGATCCGTCCGCATCGGCCAGCTCGCGGTGGCCCCGGCCCACGCGAACAGCCGCTCGGGGCCGTCGAGGCCGAACGGCCGCTCCAGGCTCTGGTGCTCACCGGCACCGATCCCGTCGGCCGAGACGTTGAAGTTCATCACTCTGAGCAGTTGGTCCACGGATTTCCTCGCCGGGTCTCGTCACGTCAGCGTGCGGCGGGGCGCCGCACGCGAGGACGTCGGAGCCGACCCGGCCGGATCGACATCGGCGGCGGGTCGTTTTTCTCCGGGACTGCGCGCGGGGGCCGGCGGGCGGGCCGTCAGGCGAACGGGCCCCGGGGGAACCAGGGGTCGTGGACCTCCCGGGGGCCGTACGGGGTCAGCAGGGTGAGGGTGTGCACCCCCGCCGCGTACTCGGCAAGCTGCACCGAGCCGTGCCGGGTCTCCAGTTCGGCCTGGACCGGGACCGGGAGCTTGGTGAGCGCCCGCCGCAACTGCAGCGCGTCGCGTCGGCTGACCGGCTGCGGCGAGCGCAGCACCAGCCGCAGCGGGCTGAGCGGCCCGGTCACCGGCACCCCGCTGCCCAGCTCGTACCCGAGGGCGCCGATCGGGCCCCAGGGCATCCGGTGGTCGGCCACCAGCCGACTGACCTCCGGCAGCAGGGCCAGCGCCGGGATCCCGGTGAGCCGTTCGGGGGCCAGCCGCCGGCGCCGCTCGGCCAGCTGCTCGGGCCGCAGCGTCCGGGCCACCGCCGCCCAGGGCGCCAGCGCGTCCAGCCGCTGCCCGGGGCGGGGGCCTCGCACGGTCACCGGGAACCAGAGTTCGGGCGCGGCCTCCGGGTCCCGGGTGCAGCGCTGCGGGTGCGGCAGGTCCGCCGGGCTGCCGACCACCGCCGGCGCCCGGCCGACCGTCACCCAGGGGTGCACCCGCAGCACGGCGCGCGCCCAGTCCGGCAGGTCGCCGCCCGCGAGCGGGCGCAGCGAACTGGGGCACTGCATCAGCAGCAGGTCGTGGGCGCCGGGCAGCCGCCCGTCCAGCGCGGCCAGCGGGCCGACCCGGCGGCGCGGTCCGTCGTGCGGGTCCTCGGTGGTGCGCCGGGCGTGGCTTGCGGGATGGACGACGGTCACAGCGGGCTCCAACGGTGGCGTCAGTTCGGCCGACGACTCCACCCTGCGCCCGCCGGGCACCGCCCGGCTACGGCCGTTGGGCGCGTCCACCAGGGACCAAGGGCTCAACCGGGCTCGAGGTGCGTCGGCCCGGTCACGGTGTGAGAGTGGGGGCAGCCCGGTATTCCGACATTCCCCTCCGGAGGAGGAGTCATGGGCATCTTCGACAGGTTGTTCCACCGGCCGCCGCACCACGAGGCCACCGGCGAGGACGCCGCCCAGCGGGCCGCGCTCGCCCACGACGAGGCCGTCGACGCGTTCGGTGACGACGTCGAGCGGAGCAGGGGCGCGCAGGAGCGGATGGACCAGGAGCGGCTCTCCCAGGAGGAGGCCGACCGGCGCGCCGCCGAGAACATGACGGCCGAGGGCGACCCCTGGGATTGACCCCTGGGGCCGAGGTCTGGGGCCGAGGTCTGGGGCCGAGGTCTGGGGCCGAGGTCTGGGGCCGAGGTCTGGGGCCGAGACCTGGGGCCGAGGTCTGGGGCCGAGACCTGGGGCTGAGGCCGCCCCGACCGGCGGGGCCGACACCGGCCCCGCCGGTCACCACTGCGCCGGTCACCGGTTCAGCCACCCCTGCCGGTAACTGCTCCCACAATGCCGCCGGTCACCGCGCCCGCGGTGGCAGCGGCGGGCGCCGCAGGTCCGGCCGGGGCGTGGACTCCGGCGGGGGTGCCGCGGCGGGCGCGTCCTCCAGCAGCTCCAGGGCGAGCTGGACGGCGGTGACCAGCTCGGGGTGGCGCCCCCGGGCCCAGTCGCCCGGGGTGCGCAGCACGTGTACGTCCGGTTCGACGCCCCGGTTCTCCACCGACCAGCCGAGGCCGCCGCCGAACCAGGAGGCGTTCTTCGGGACCGAGATCTGGGTGCCGTCACCGAGGGTGTGCCGCCCCGACATCCCGACCACCCCGCCCCACGTGCGGTTGCCGATCACCGGGCCGAGCCCGAGCAGCTTGATCGCCGCGATGATGACGTCGCCGTCCGAGCTGGTCGCCTCGTCCGCGAGGGCGACCAGCGGGCCGCGCAGCGCGTGCCGCGGCCAGCGGACCGGCTGGCGGTCCCGGGTGAAGTCCCAGGCCAGGACGTGCCGGGTGAGCTTCTCCAGCACCAGTTCGGAGACGTTGCCGCCGGCGTTTCCGCGGACGTCCAGGACCAGTGCGGGCTTGTCCAGTTCGCGTCGCAGGTCCCGGTTGAACTGCGCCCAGCCGGAGCCGCCGAGGTCCGGGATGTGCAGGTAACCGCACCGTCCGTCGCTGAACTCCCGGACGAGGGAACGGCGTCTGGTCACCCAGTCCTGGTAGCGGACGGGCCGTTCGTCGGTCAGCGGGGTGACCGTGATCCGCCGTACCGGGCCGTCCTCGCCGGTGCGCAGGGCCAGTTCCACGGTGGTGCCGCCGGTACCGGCGAGCAGCGGCAGCGGTCCGCGCACCGGGTCCACCGGCCGGCCCGCGATCGACAGCAGTTCGTCGCCCTCCCGGACGCCCTGGGCGGCCAGCGGGGCGCGGGCGCGCGGATCGGAGGACTCGCCGGGCAGCACCCGGCCGACCAGCCAGCGCCCCTCGGGGGAGCGGTGGGCGCTGGCGCCGAGCAGGCCGAGCGGCTGCTGGGCGAGCGAGGGCCCCTCGGCGCGCCGGGAGGTGGTGACGTAGGCGTGCGAGGTGCCCAGTTCGCCGAGGAGTTCGCGCAGCAGGTCGGCGAAGTCGTCGGGTGAGCAGACGCGTTCCAGCAGCGGTTCGTACTGGGCGACCAGGGCGGGCCAGTCCAGGCCGGACATCCGCTCGTCCCAGAACTGGTCGCGGACGATCCGGGCGGCCTCGTGGTAGGCCTGACGCCACTCGGCGTCCGGGTGCACGGTGTGGGTGATCCGGCGCAGGTCGACGCCGGTGCCGGCGGAGGGCGCGGAGACCGGGATCACCCGGAGCGTCCCGGCCGAGTAGACGACGACGGAGCCGCCGTCCCCGGAGACCGCGTAGCCGTCGAGCTTGTCCACCAGCGTGCTGCGGGTGCCCCGGGCGAGGTCGAAGTGCTCCAGTGAGGGGCGGCCCGAGGTGTCCTCCGGGCTGGCGAAGGTCTGCCCGAGGGTGCCGGAGATCGGCCAGCGCAGCCAGACCAGGCCGCCGCGCACCGCGTCGGTGGCCGAGTACTTGGAGGCGATCACCGGGAACTGCAGCAGCCGGTCGCCGATGCCCTCGGGTTCGACCCGGACGGTGCCGTCGCCGCCGCCGTCCCCGCGCGGGGCGCTGTCCTCGGCCTGCGCGGCGAACGGCGAGGGCGTGTCGGCGGTGAGCGGCACGAGGTACGGGCGGCAGCCGAGCGGGAAGGAGAGGTCGCCGGTGTGGACGTCGTGGACCGGGTCGAAGCCGCGCCAGGACAGGAAGGCCAGGTAGCGGCCGTCCCGGGTGAACACCGGCTGCTCGTCCTCGAACCGGCCGTCGGTGACCTCGGTGATCGGGGCGGGCGCCGCGGTGCGGGTGAGCCTGATCCGGCGCAGCGAGCGCCCGGCGACCGGCTGGGACCAGGCGATCCACCGCGAGTCGGGGGAGAACCGGGCGCTGGAGACCGGTCCGTACTCGGAGGAGGCCAGTTCGCGTACGGCGCCGTCGTCGGTGGCGACCAGCAGTAGCCGCCCGTCCGAGGAGGAGGCGGCGAGGCGGGTGCCGTCGGGGGAGACGGTGAGCTCCAGGACCCGGCCGAGCCGGCCGGCGGCGAGCACCCGGTGTCGGTGCCGGTCCCCGCCGCCGGAGCCCGGGGTCGCCTCGTGCCCGGGCAGCGGCATCACCTCGATCGCGTCGGCGCCCTCCGCATCGGTGATCCAGGCCGCCTCGCCGGTGTGCCCGAGCACGACCGGCAGCCGGGTCCGCACCCCGGGGGTGTCGGCCAGCGCGCGGGCCGGGCCGTCCTTGTGGGTGAGCCAGTACTGGCTGCCGCGCACGGTGATCACCCCGGCCCGGCCGGTCCGGTCGCAGGCGAGGTCCTTGACCTGGGACGCGGCGCCGACCTGGTAGGGGCGGCGGCCGGCCCGGGCGCCGCCGAGCGGGACGTCCAGCCGGTGCGGGGCGGGGGCGTCCAGGCCGTCCAGCAGCCACAGGTCGCCGGCGTGCTGGTAGACGATCCGGGTACCGTCGGTGGCGGCCTCGCGGGCGTAGTAGGTGGCGTGGTCGGTGTGCCGGCGTAGGTCGGTGCCGTCGGGGCGGCAGGAGTAGAGGTTGCCGATGCCCTCGTGGTCGGAGAGGAAGGCGACCCGTCCGCCGACCGGCATGGGGGAGGCGAGGTGCCCGGTGTGGTCGGGGAGGATCCGCTCGCCGTCCGCCCAGAGCCGGCCGACGGCGCCGCCCCGGTAGCGCTTCCAGGCGGCCGGTTCGTGCGGGGCGGCGCCAGTGAGCAGGACGGTCCGTTCGCGGCTCATCTGGGCGTCGCCGACCGGGCCCCAGGGCATCCGGCGGCCGGGGGAGCCGTCGGCGGGCAGGGCGTGCGCCCAGGTGTAGTGGCCGAAGGGCTCGTGGAAGGAGGTGACGGCGAGCACCTCGCCGTCCGGCAGCCAGCCACGCACCCGGGTGTCCTGGCTGCCCCAGAAGCTGAGCCGGCGGGCCTCGCCGCCGTCGACGGGGGCGGTCCACACCTCGGGGGTGAGGCTGAGCCAGCCGGTCCAGGCGAGGGTGGTGCCGTCGGGGGAGAAGCGGGGGTGGCTGACCCGGGTGCGGTCGCAGGTGACCCGCCAGGCCCGGCCGGTGACGGCGCCGGCGGTGTCCAGCGGGGCGATCCAGACGTCGTCCTCGGCGGTGAAGGTGAGCAGGCCGTGGTGCAGGTGGGGGTAGCGGAGGTAGCCGGGCGGGGTCACCCCTCCATCCTTCGACGGGGTGTCACACCCGGCAACCGGAGAAGGCCGGAACCGGTCTGGACCATTGACACCGTACGGCCGGATCCACTTCAGTGGTCTAGTCCAACTAGGGGTGCCAGGCCGGGCCGTTCCCCCCACTGGCGCGTGCTCCGGCGTGCCCTCGGACGTCCCCCACGACCGCGCCACCGCAGGAGCGCCCCCATGCGCAGATCCATGCCCCCACGCTCACCCGCCCGCCCCCGGGCCCGTCGCGCCGCGCTCGCCTCCGGCACCGCCTCCGCCGTCGCCGCGGCCACCCTGGCCGGCGTCACCCTGGGCCTGGCCCCCGCCGCCTCGGCCGGCGAGTTCCTGGTCAACGGAGGCTTCGAGTCCGGCTCGCTCGGCCCCTGGAGCTGCGGCGGCGGCACCGGCAGCGTCGTCACCGCCCCGGTGCACGGCGGCAGCCGCGCGCTCGCCGGCGCGGCCACGGCCGGCGACACCGCCCAGTGCGGCCAGACCGTCACCGTCGCCCCCGACACCACCTACACGCTCAGTGCGTACGTCAACGGCTCCTACGTCTACCTGGGCGTCGACGGCGGCGGCCCCAGCACCTGGACCCCCGGCACCGGCGGCTCGTACCAGAAGCTCAGCGTCAGCTTCACCACCGGCGCCACCCAGACCAGCGCCACCGTCTACACCCACGGCTGGTACGGCCAGGGCACCTACTACGCGGACGACGTCTCGCTGGACGGCCCGGGCGCGCCCAGCCCGACGCCGACGCCCACGCCGACGCAGACCCCCACCGGGACCGCCTCGCCGACCGCGACCCCGACCCCGACCGGCACACCGACCGGCACCCCCACCGCGACCCCGACCGGCACGCCCACGGGAACGCCCACCGGCACCCCGACCACCCCGCCCACCGGCAGCCACGCCCTGGTCGGCTACCTGCACGCCAGCTTCGCCAACGGTGCCGGCTACACCCGGATGGCCGACGTCCCGAACTCCTGGGACTTCATCGACCTGTCCTTCGGCGAGCCCACCTCCGTCACCTCCGGCGACATCCGCTTCAACCGCTGCCCGGCCACCGAGTGCCCGACCGTCGAGTCCGACGCCGACTTCAAGGCCGCGGTGGCGGCCAAGCGGGCCCAGGGCAAGAAGGTGCTGATCTCGATCGGCGGCCAGAACGGCCAGGTCCAGCTGACCACCGCCGCCGCCCGGGACACCTTCGTCAGCTCGGTCTCGGCGATCATCGACAGGTGGGGCCTGGACGGCCTGGACATCGACTTCGAGGGTCACTCGCTCTCCCTCGACACCGGCGACACCGACTTCAGGAACCCGACCACCCCGGTCGTCGTCAACCTGATCACCGCGCTGAAGACCCTCAAGGCCAAGTACGGCCCGGGCTTCGTGCTGACCATGGCACCGGAGACCTTCTTCGTCCAACTCGGCTACCAGTACTACGGATCCGGCCCCTGGGGCGGCCAGGACCCGCGGGCCGGGGCCTACCTGCCGGTCATCCACGCCCTGCGCGACGACCTCACCCTGCTGCACGTCCAGGACTACAACTCCGGCTCCGTCATGGGCCTGGACAACCAGTACCACTCGATGGGTGGCGCCGACTTCCACGTCGCGATGACCGACATGCTGCTCAAGGGCTTCCCGGTGGCGGGCAACGCGAACAACGTGTTCCCGGCGCTGCCGGCCTCCAAGGTCGCCATCGGCATGCCGGCCACCACAAACGCGGGCAACGGCTACGTCGCCCCGGCCGAAGTGGACAAGGCTCTGGACTGCCTCACCAGGCTCACCAACTGCGGGACGTACGTGCCGCGTTCGGGCGCCCAGCCGAACCTGCGCGGGCTGATGACCTGGTCGGTGAACTGGGACCGGTTCGGCGGCCAGGAGTTCTCCCGGAACTTCGACGGCTACTTCGGCCGCTGACCGACGCCAACGGGACCGTGCTCGGACCCGACGCGCTTGAACCTGACACCGGTGTGAGGTCCAAGCATGGTCCCCATGGCGACCACACGACTCCCGACCCCGGTACCCCGCAAGCCCTTCCCGCTCCCCTCCCTGCTTGCCCTGGCCACCGCCGTCTTCGTCACCGCGCTCACCGAGAACCTGCCCGCCGGGGTGCTACCCGGAATGGGCGAGTCCCTCGGCGTCAGCGAGTCGGCCGCCGGGCAGACCGTCACCGTCTACGCGATCGGCTCCGCCGCCACCGCGATCCCGCTCGCCGCGGCCACCGCCGGTTGGGGCCGCAAGCGACTGCTGCTCACCGCGATGGGCGGCTTCGCCGTGGCCAACACGGTGACCGCGGTGTCCGGCAGCTACCCGCTCACCCTCGCCGCCCGCTTCCTCGCGGGCGTCGCGGCCGGCCTCGCCTGGGCGCTGCTGGCCGGGTACGCCCGCCGGCTGGTGCCGGTCGAGCAGCAGGGCCGGGCGATGGCGGTCGCCATGGCGGGCGTGCCGGTGGCGCTGTCGCTCGGAGTGCCGGTCGGCACCTTCCTCGGCCGGATGTCCGCCTGGTGGGTGCCCTTCCTGGTCATGACGGCACTGGCGGTCGGCGTGGTCGGCTGGATCACGGCGCTGCTGCCCGAGGAGCCGGGCCGGCCCGACGGCGAGCGCGTGCCGGTCCGGCACGCGCTCGCCGTGCCCGGCGTGGTGCCGGTGCTCACGGTGACCGTGCTCTACGTGCTCGCCCACACCATCCTGTTCACCTACATCGCGCCCTTCCTCGACCGGGCCGGCCTCGGCGGCGCCACCGGCACCGTCCTGCTGGTCTTCGGCCTGGCCTCGATGGCGAGCATCTGGCTGACCGGCGCCCACATCCACCGCCGGCTGCGGCGGTTGACGATCGGCGGCGCACTGCTGGTCGCGGCGACGGCGGGCGTCCTCGCGCTGTGGTCGGACAGTGCGCCGCCGGTGTACGCGGCGGCGCTGCTCTGGGGCCTGGGCTGGGGCGGCGTCCCGACCCTGCTGCAGACCGCCCTCGGTGACGCGGGCGGCGAGCGGGCGGACGCCGCCCAGGCCGTGCTGGTGACCCTGTGGAACGTCGCGATGGCGGCCGGCGGGGTCGTCGGCGGACTCGTCCTGGACGGCCTCGGCACCGGCGCCCTGCCCTGGACGGTCCTCGCCCTGATGCTCCCCGTCCTCGCCGTGCTCGCCGCCGCCCGCCGCCACGCCTTCCCGCCGGCCCGGGGCTGAGGACGACCCCCTGGCGCAGCAGCAGGCAGTTCGACAGCGGTTCGGTCACCAGTCCGGGCGGGGGAGCGCACCGACCGCATGGGAAATGCCGGAAGGCCCCTCGCTCTCGCGAAGGGCCTTCCGGCTGTCTGTGCGCCGCCAGGGACTCGAACCCCGGACCCGCTGATTAAGAGTCAGCTGCTCTAACCAACTGAGCTAGCGGCGCCTGCTGACGTGGAGAACATTACCTGGTCAGCGGCCGAAACACACAATCGGCCCGGCGGGGGCCAGGGGCCCCGGGACGCCGTGCCCGGGGCCTCACATGGTCAGCACCACCTTGCCCCGGACGTGTCCGGTGCCGACCAGGCGATGGGCCTCCCCGGCCCGCTCCATCGGGAGGGCCTCGGCGATCTCCAGCCGCAGCCCGCCCGCCTCCCAGAGCCGGACCAGCTCGGTCAGCCGGGCGGCGGTGCGCTGCGTGCGCAGCAGCCGCACGCCCAGCCGTCCGGCGCCCTCGAAGTCGACGACGGTGCCGATCCGGTCCCGGTCGGCGACCAGCTCGACCGAGGCCTCCAGGGCGCCCCGGCCGGCGGCGTCGAAGGCGGCCGTCACCCCCTGTGGCGCCGCCACCCGGACCCGCTCGACCAGCCCCTCCCCGTACGCGACCGGGACCGCGCCCAGCTCGCGCAGGTACGCGTGGTTGCGCTCGCTCGCGGTGCCGACCACCGTGGCGCCCCGGGCCCGGGCGAGCTGGACGGCCACCGTGCCGACCCCGCCGGAGGCGCCGTGCACCAGCACGGTGTCGCCGGGGCCGACGCCGAGCAGGGTGAGCGCGGTGTGCGCGGTCTGGCCGGAGGCGGAGAGCGAGCCGGCCTGTTCCCAGGGCATCCCGGCGGGCTTGGCCACCAGCTGGGCGGCGTCCACCGTGACCAGTTCGGCGTGGCTGTCCAGCAGCCGGAAGCCCAGCACCTCGTCGCCGGCCCTCCAGCCGCCGCTGTCCGGCCCGACCCGGTCCACCACCCCGGCGAACTCGTTGCCGAGGACGAACGGCGGTTCGACCGTCAGTCCCGGCGGCCGGAACCCCTCCCGGATCGCCAGGTCGACCGGCTGCACCCCGGCCGCGTACACCCGCACCCGCACCTCGCCCGGGCCCGGCTGCGGATCGGGCACCTCGGTGACCCGCAGGACCTCCGGCCCGCCGGACCGCGTCACGGTGACCGCCTTCATGTCTGCTCCCACCCGTTCGACCGGCCGACGGCTCCCGTCGACCGGTACCGATCCTCGGCCCTGAAGTGCGCTTGAGGTCAAGGGGCCGTTCAGCGCGTCTTCACTGATGGGTGCATTGTCAGATTTATCCTGGGCGGCGCTCAGCCGTACGTCCGTCCGTCGAGAGGAATCTCCCCGTGGGCCAGCTGCCCCTGTTCTTCCTGGTGCTGCTCGCCTCCGTGGTCACCATGCCGCTCGGCCGCAGGACGGGCGTGCCGCAACCGGTCCTGATGACTCTGCTCGGCATCGTCATGGCGATCGTCCCTCAGATCCCGGACGTCACCATCGAGCCCGAGCTGATCCTCCCGCTGGTCCTGCCGCCGCTGATCTTCGCCGTCGCCCGGCGCTCCTCGGTGCGCTACTTCAAGGCCAACGCCCGCTCGATCCTGCTGCTGGCCATCGCCCTGGTGGTGGTCACCACCGTCGCGGTGGCCGGCACGGTGCACTGGCTGCTGCCCGCCCTGCCGCTCGCCGCCGCGATCGCGGTCGGCGCGCTGGTCTCCCCGCCCGACCCGGTCGCCGCCGTCGCGGTGGCCGGCAGCGTCGGCCTGCCCCGTCGGCTGGTGTCGATCCTGGAGAGCGAGGGCCTGTTCAACGACGTCACCGCGATCGTCATCTACTCGCTGGCCATCGAGGCCATGGTCAGTGGCGACTTCTCGGTCGGCGGCGCGGTGCTGCGCTTCGTCCTGTCCGCGGTGCTGGCCGTGGTCGTCGGCGTCGTCCTCGGCTGGGTCAACACCAAGCTCGCCGAACGCCTGGACGACCCGACCCAGCAGGTCGCGCTCAACCTGCTGGTGCCCTTCGCCGCCTACACCATCGCCGAGGAGATCCACGGCTCCGGCGTGCTCGCCGTCGTGGTCTGCGCGCTCTACCTCGCCGAGCGGGCCTCCGACGCCGACGCCGACGCCGTCGCCTACCGGCTGGTCGGCAACGCCTTCTGGGAGGTGGTCGAGATCCTGATCACCGGCGTCGCCTTCGGCCTGATCGGCCTGGAGCTGGCCACCGTGCTCAAGGAGGCCGGCCGCGGCTGGACCGGCTTCATCGGCGACGCCGCCGTGGTGATCGCCGTCGTGGTGGTGGTCCGGCTGCTCTGGCTGCTGCCGGCCGGCTGGGTGTCCCGGAAGCTGCGCAGCGGCGACGACGAGGACACCCCGTTCAGCTGGAAGGAGAGCGTGGTCCTCTGGTGGTCCGGCATGCGCGGCGTGGCCACCGTCGCGCTGGCGCT
Organism: Kitasatospora sp. NPDC048545; assembly: GCF_040651155.1. Classification (NCBI taxonomy): domain Bacteria; kingdom Bacillati; phylum Actinomycetota; class Actinomycetes; order Kitasatosporales; family Streptomycetaceae; genus Kitasatospora; species Kitasatospora sp. NPDC048545. The sequence goes on along the minus strand of NZ_JBEZIQ010000006.1, from coordinate 44,140 downwards.
CGCCATCCCGCTCACCCTGCACTCCGGCGCGGACTTCCCCGAGCGCGGCCGACTGGTCTTCATCGCCTTCAGCGTGGTGCTCTTCACGCTCCTGGTACAGGGCCTGACCCTGCCCTGGGTGGCCAAGCGGCTCCGGCTGGACATCGACCAGGACAAGCACGAGCAGGCCGTCCGTCGGCTCTGGTGGCGGGCCGCCAAGGCCGGGCTCACGCGGCTCGGCGAGCTGGAGGAGCAGGACCGGCTGCCGGCCGAGGTCGCCGACCGCCTGCGGGACCGTCAGCACGACCGGCTGGCCCGGCTCTGCCCGGAGAACTACGCCGAGGAGGAGGCCGCCGAGGCCAAGCTGCGGCTGTCCCAGTGGCGGGCCGCCCGGGACGTCGAGCAGGAGATGATCGCCGCCTCCCGCCGCGAGATGCTCGTCGCCCGCAGCGAGCTCGGCGCCGACCCGGAACTGGTCGACCAGGTGCTGCGCGGGCTCGACCTGCGCTCGGAACGGAAGTGACGTCCTGTCCGCCGGTGGGCCGAATGTGCGCGACCGCCCCCGGGGTTGCATAGGCTGAACCCGGGCAGGCCGTCAACGGAGTCGGCGCACCACCAGTACCCGCACGACCTCGCACCGAGACCCTCACCCTCGGGGGCTCACGCCTGGCCCTGCCGGTTTCTGCACCCAGATGAATCGAGGACCCACCGATGTCGGAGACCCGCGCCGACTCCCGCACCCCGCTGGACCGCACCCCGCAGTGGGCCGCCCTGGCCAAGCACCGGACCGAACTGGGCGACACCCACCTGCGCGAGCTGTTCGCCGCCGACCCCGAGCGCGGCCGACGCCTCACCCTGCGGGTCGGCGACCTGCACGTGGACTACGCCAAGCACCTGGTGACCGACGAGACGCTGGAGCTGCTGCGCGCACTCGCCGCCGCCACCGGCGTCGCCGAGCTGCGGGACGCGATGTTCCGCGGCGAGAAGATCAACACCACCGAGCGCCGCGCGGTCCTGCACACCGCGCTGCGCGCCCCGCGCGGCGCCGTGGTCGAGGTCGACGGCGAGAACGTGGTGCCCGGCGTGCACGCCGTCCTCGACAAGATGGCCGCCTTCGCCGACAGGGTCCGCAGCGGCGCGTGGAAGGGCCACACCGGCAAGCCGATCCGGGCCGTCGTCAACATCGGCATCGGCGGCTCCGACCTCGGCCCCGCGATGGCCTACGAGGTGCTCCGCTCGTACACCGAGCGCGACCTCGTCGTCCGCTTCGTCTCCAACGTCGACGGCGCCGACCTGCACGAGGCGGTCCGCGACCTCGACCCGGCCGAGACGCTGTTCATCGTCGCCTCCAAGACCTTCACCACCATCGAGACCATCACCAACGCGGTCTCCGCCCGCGACTGGCTGCTCGACGGTCTGGGCGCCGGCACCGAGGCGGTCGCCAAGCACTTCGTCGCGCTGTCCACCAACGCCCGGGGCGTCCAGGACTTCGGCATCGACACCGCCAACATGTTCGAGTTCTGGGACTGGGTCGGCGGCCGCTACTCCTTCGACTCGGCCATCGGCCTCTCGCTGATGACCGCCATCGGCCCGGACGCCTTCCGCGAGATGCTGGACGGCTTCCACCTGGTCGACGAGCACTTCCGCACCGCCCCGGCGGAGGAGAACGTCCCGCTGCTCCTCGGCCTGCTGGGCGTCTGGTACGGCGCGTTCTTCGACGCCCAGGCGCACGCGGTGCTGCCGTACTCGCACTACCTGTCCAAGTTCACCGCCTACCTGCAGCAGCTGGACATGGAGTCCAACGGCAAGTCGGTGACCCGCGACGGCACCCCGGTGGACTGGCAGACCGGCCCGGTGGTCTGGGGCACCCCCGGCACCAACGGCCAGCACGCGTACTACCAGCTGCTGCACCAGGGCACCAAGGTGATCCCGGCCGACTTCATCGGCTTCGCGAAGCCGGTCGCCGACCTGCTCCCGGGCCTGGTCTCCCAGCACGACCTGCTGCTGGCGAACTTCTTCGCCCAGACCCAGGCGCTGGCCTTCGGCAAGACCCCGGAGGAGGTCGCGGCCGAGGGAGTGCCCGCCGAACTCGTCCCGCACAAGACCTTCAAGGGGAACCACCCGACCACCACCATCCTGGCCGGCGAGCTGACCCCGTCGGTGCTCGGCCAGCTGGTCGCCCTCTACGAGCACAAGGTGTTCGTCCAGGGCGCGATCTGGAACATCGACTCCTTCGACCAGTGGGGCGTCGAGCTGGGCAAGGTGCTCGCCAAGCGGATCGAGCCGGTGCTGCTCACCGGAGAGGGCGCCGAGCAGCTGGACAGCTCCACCGCCGAGCTGGTCGCCCGCTACCGCGAGCTGCGGGGCCGCTGAGCCCCGGCCGGGCCGTCCGCTCCGGCGGGCGGCCCGGCCGCGCTCCGCCCGCCGTTCGGAGCCGGCCCGCCGTTCGGACCCGGCCTGTCGTTCGGAGCCGGAAACGCCGGAAGGCCCTTCGCTCTCGCGAAGGGCCTTCCGGCTGTCTGTGCGCCGCCAGGGACTCGAACCCCGGACCCGCTGATTAAGAGTCAGCTGCTCTAACCAACTGAGCTAGCGGCGCCTGCTGACAGAGAAGACTCTAGCAGCGCCGCGCGGCCGAGCCAAAATCGAATACCGGTCGCCCCGCGTTCACCCTCCGGTCACGACGGCCGCCCCGGCGGGAACCGGCGCGCCGGGCTCCCGCGCCGCCCGCACGCAGGCCCACAGCACCACGGAGGCGCCGGGCAGCCAGGGCTCGCGGTCCTCCGGGGCGACGATCCACCGGCCGGCGCCCAGACCGGGGGAGTCCGGGCTGTTCAGCATCCGCTGCAGCGGCGGGACGGTCACCGTGTCGCCCTTGCCGTGGCACAGCAGCGGCGGCACGTCCCGGGCCCACTCCTCCCAGGCCAGCAGCCGGCGCAGCCGGGGCGCCGCACCCGGCTGGACGAACAGCAGGATCCGCCCCCGGTAGGCCGCGACCGGGCCGCAGCCCGGGCCGGAGGCCCACAGTTCGTCCAGCACCCGGCGGCCGAACAGGGCCGGCATGCTGATCACGTCGAAGGCGCGCCCGCAGGGCAGCACCGAGGGCGCCCACGGGCGGGTCTCCCAGAGGGCGCGCATGCTGCGCGGGTACTCGCTGGCGGAGGCGAGCCAGGCCTCCCCGGCCACGCTGACGTACTCCACCGACTGATGCGTCCAGATGTCCACGCACAGCAGCCTGCGCCGTGCGCGCTCGCGGCGCGGCGGAAAGGCCGGTTCGCCGGACAGGGCGGCGGGGAACGGCGTACCCTTCCCCGCCGCGCATATGCCAGTGGCCAGTGTTCGGGTACGACGCGTGCGGCGCTCAGTCCTCGTGGCGGCGCGGCTGGAGCAGGGTGCGCCCGTACTCGATCATCTTGGCGGCGTAGTCCGGGGTCCAGTCCGCCCGCAGGGCGACCTCGGTGTCCGACAGTGCGTCGAAGCGGCGCGGGTCGGCGAGCTGGGCGGCGGCGACCGCCTGGAAGTCCGTGGCCCGCTCGGCGGCGGCCCGGAAGGCCAGGGCCAGCTCGGTGGAGCGGCGCAGCAGCTCCGCCGGGTCGTCGATCGACTCCAGGTCGAAGAATCGTTCCGGCTCCGGGTCGGCCGACTGCGGCTCGAACAGCAGCTGCGCCGGACGCACGCGCCGGGTGGGCTCGGTCGACTCTGCAGGGGAGTCGGGCATGGACGGACACCTCCGGGGTCTCGGTGGGGCGGGCAGCTGCTCCGGGTTGCGCCGCCCGGGTCGTGGCCGTCGTCCATTGTCTCGCGGCGACGGCCGGTAACGGAACGGTGCGCGTGCGGGCGCTATTCCCCGGCGCGCGCCGGGGGTGTGCTGCGAGCGCCGCGCATCCGGATCGTGTGCGAATCGGTTGTCCCCGGTGCAACCAGTCACCCACACCCCAGGGAGATCCCATGCACGCGCGGATGATCCTGCCCGTCGGCGTCCTGCTGACCGCCGCCGCCCTCGGCGTGGCCGCGGCGGTACCGGCCGTCGCGGCCGAAACGGCCGTGGTGGTGCAGGGCGCGGTCAGCGCCCCGGGCAGCCCGTCGCAGGCCACCTGCCCGAGCGGCACCCACCTGACCGGCGGCGGCTACCAGCTGCCGGCCGGTACGCACGACACCGTCACCTACAACGGCCCGTCCCGGGACGCGACCAGTTGGTACGCGCAGGCCGACCACACGGCCGTCCAGGCCTTTGCGGTCTGCGAGACCGAGGACTGACCGGCACCCGGGCCGGTCGGTGCCGGGGTCCGATCGGGACCGGCACCGACCGGTACCGGTACCGGTCGGTGCCGGCCGGGACCGGGGCCGCACCCTTACCTCAGGCGGACCCGGTGGCCGCTCAGGTGGTGCAGCACCTGGTGGTTGGCCTCCCAGCCGTCCGGGAACGCCACCGGGACCCCCAACTGCACCGGCTCGGTGGCCGGGTGCTCGTCCAGCAGCTCGGCGATCCCGGCCCGGGCCACCACGATGCACGCGTGCCGGTGGCGGGAGGCGAGCACGCAGAGCCGGCCGGTCTCCAGGTGGAAGGCGGTCGCGTCCGGGCGGCCCGAAAGCGGGTGCAGAACCACCGTGACGTCGTACTCGCGGCCCTGCAGCCGGTTGGCGGTGTCCACCGTGACGGCCGGCCCGGCCGCCCCGTCCACCGGGACACCCACCTTGAGCAGGGCCGCGCGCACCGCCGCCGCCTGGTCGCGGTGGGCGGTGCCGACGGCGATCCGGTCCGCGGTGAGCGGGGCCTCGCCCTGCTCGGAGTGCGCCGTCAGCCCGCGCTCCAGCAGACGGCGCACCGTCGCCGCGACCGCCGCCACGGCCTGCGGGTCGGTCCGCACGGTGTGCCGGGCCGGCAGCTCCAGCAGCGCCCAGCCGTGCTCGGCGGCCCGGTCGATCGCCGCGTCCAGCGCCGAGCCGTCGGGGCGGACGGCGGCGGTCAGCCTGCGGTCGTCCGGGCCGGTGCCGGAACGGAACGGGGTGTACGGGTAGAAGGCCCGGGAGACCAGCGGCGCCGCACTGGCGGGCAGCCGCCAGGAGACCGGCAGCCGGTGCGGCTGGATCTGCGGGTTGTGCGCCAGCATCGTGACCACGGCACTGCCGGACGGGTCGTACGACAGGCCGGCCCACTGCTCGGTGCCGACCACGGTGAACGGGTCCAGCTGGCCGGGGTCGCCGACGAACAGCGCCCGCTCGAACAGCCGGGCCACCGCGAGCAGGGCGTCCGAACGCATCTGGTACGCCTCGTCGACGATCGCGTGCCGCCACGGCGCCTCCGCCCGCACCCACTGCCACTTGGCTGAGGTCGAGATCACCACGTCGTGCTCGACCAGGTCGGCGACCTTGTCCGAGGGCGTCACGTTGGCGTGCTTCAGCACCTCGGGGCCCGGACGGGTGTCCGCGGCGTGCAGCCGGCCGATCGTCAGGTCCGGCGCCTTCTCGGCCAGTCGGCCGACCAGATCGTCCACCTGGCCGTTGGTCTGGGCGACGATCATCAGCCGTTCGCCGGCCTCGACCAGCTCGCGGGCGGCCCGCACCACGAGCGTCGACTTCCCGGCGCCCGGCGGGGAATCCACCACCACGCCGCGCGGGGCACCGGCCGCCGGACGGACGGTCGCCGCCAGGATCCCGGCCACGGCGGCGTCGGCGGCCGCGCCCGGGGGTTGCTCGGGCACCGGGCGGGACGTCCCGCCCGGACCGGGGTTCGAGGTGGCCATCACTCCCACTCCTCGGAGACGGACGGGGCGGGGACGGACGCGGCGCCCGGCGGGCCACCGTGCGTCCACGGGGTGTCGTCCGGCTCCGGCAGCGGCGCGGACTGGCGGACAGTCAACTCGAACAGGGTGAAGGTGACCTGCTCGCCGGGCTCCGGCAGGCTGCCCGGCTCGGGCTCCTTCCGGCGGCCCATGCCGGACAGCACCCGCAGCGTGATCGTGCCGGCGGCGGCGTCGACCGCCACCACCTCGGCCTTCTGCGCGGACGGCCCTCCCCCGGCCTCCGTCCGGGCGGCCCCCCACACCCGGTGCGCCTCCCGGTCGAGGTCCGCGTGCGGGCGGTCGGAGGTGCGCAGGGTGACCAGCGGGCGGGGCTTCGCGGAGCGGCCCGAGGTGTCCCAGTCCGGCACCACCTCCGTCACCACACCGCTGAACGCCTCGCCGGACAGCCGGTGTTCGGCCATCGCCAGCGGGTCGTCCAGCGCCTCCTGGACGTCCAACCGGGCCTGCTCGCGCTCGCGCTGGGCGAGCTTGCGGGCGGCGGTGACCGCGTCGTCCTGCCGGGGCTGCGGCGGCTCACCGGCCACCACACGGTCCCGGTGGCCGGTGTAGGACCAGCGGTCGCCGGCCCAGCGCTCCTCCAGGTGACCGGCCGGCGGCAGGGCGCGCAGCAGATCCACGCCCTGCCAGACGTCCCGCCAGGTGGGCAGCAGGACGGCCGCCAGCACCTCCTCCAACTGCCCGACGCCCGCCCGCACGGCCGCCCGGGCCCGCTCGGCGGCGGCCTCGTCGCGCTCCTCGACGGCGTGCTGCAGGGCGCCCACGGCGGAGTCGTACCGGGTGATCGCCGGGGCGAGCACCACCTCGTCGAAACGGGGATCGGTGGCCGGACCGGCCGGCGGGTGCAGCAACTGCCCCCGTCCGTCCCGGGCGGACTCCGCCAGCTCGGCCGCCTCGGCACCGGTCAGGCCCGGAGGCGGGTTGTGCCAGGCCAGCCGGGCGGCCAAGTGCTGGTCCTCCAGGTGGCTCTGGCCGGTCGCCCAGTGCCGGGCCAGCAGACCGGTCATCGGCAGCAACAGGCTGGAGCCGGGTACCTGGGCGCGGTCGGTGAGGTGGGTCAGCCAGCGGCCCAGCAGCGGCACCCGGACCGGCGCCGGGTAGGGGCCCGGCTCCTCGTCCTCGACGGTGCGGCGGAAGCGGGTCGAGCGGCCGATCAACGCGAGGTGGCGCACCCCCGCGCCGTTCGGCACGATCAGCTGCGGGGCGTCCGCGCACAGCTCGCGGAACACCTGGGTCTTCTCGCCGGTCTCCGGGTCCTTCTCGGAACCCTCGATCTGCTCGACGTCGTCGGCGAAGGACTCCAGGTAGGGCAGCAGGTCCGCCGCCAGCTCGGCCAGGAAGTCGAACCGCAGGGTGCGGTTGAGCGGCTGAGGCACCAGATGCAGCCGGGGCGCGTCCCGGTCGGTGCCCAGCATCACCGCCAGCGGAGCACCCGCCTCACCGGCCGCCGTCAACGGGACCAGCACCATCGGACGGTCGGACAGGTGCCGGTGCCGGACCGTGGCCAACGGCTCGGCCCGGCCACTGCGGACGGCCTCCAGCCGGGCCAGGGTGGTCAGAAGACTCATGCGCCCGCCTCGCAGACCTCGGCGGGGGCATTCGCCCACGCGCGCCGCCTGTTGACTCGCTCGCTGCGCTCGCTCATGCGCCCGCCTCGCAGACCTCGGCGGGGGCATTCGCCCACGCGCACCGCCTGTTGATTCGCTCGCTGCGCTCGCTCATGCGCCCGCCCCGCAGACCTCGGCGGGGGCATTCGCCCACGCGCACCGCCTGTTGACTCGCTCGCTGCGCTCGCTCATGCGCCCGCCCCGCAGACGCGCAGGGCTTCCGCCCCCAGGGCTTCCGCGCGCAGGGCGGCCGCGTAGGCCAGGCGCTCGGCGGCGTCGTCGGTGCCGCCCGTGTCGTCGGCGCCGTCCGTGTCGTCGGCCTTGGTGCCGGCGGCGGCCAGTGCCTCGGCGACCGTTCGGATGCTGCCCAGCTCGCCCCGTACGCCCCGGCCGAGCTGCTCGACCCGGTCGCCGCAGCGGGCCCGGGCGCGGCAGTGGAAGCCGAGTTCGCAGGTCGAGAGGCAGTCCGGGCTGTACGCGGCGGGCACGGCCTCGACCGAGGCGGTCAGCTGCTCGGTGGAGCGTGCGGGCGCGCCCGCCTCGTCGGAGGCCAGGTCGAAGTCCGCGTCCGGCGGCAGCGCGTCCAGTAGCCGGCCGATGCCGGTCATCCGGCTCAGCTGGCGGCGGGTGGTGGCCAGCTCGCGGCGGACGTCGACGGCGACCGCGGTCGGCCGGTTGCCGAAGTCCTTCGGGCAGACCAGCAGCACGCTCGTCCGGGGGCTGCCGGGCAGCCGCTGCTCGGTGTACGGGTCGTCGGCCAGGGGTACGCCGGCGGCCGAGGCGGCTGCCTGCTGGAGCGCGAGCACGTACACGGCGGCCTGGCGGGCGGCGGCGCCGACCTTGGCCGGATCCGCGCTGCCGTCGAGCACCGGGAAGGACTTGATCTCGACCACCGTGCACCGGCCGCCGTGCACCACGAGCGCGTCCGGTTCCAGGTAGGCGGTGCTGCCGGCCACGTCCAGGCGCAGCAGCGGGTGGTCGAGCAGTGTCCAGGCCTCCGGGTCGGCGGCGGCCCGGGCCAGCGCCTGGGCCGTCCGGTCGGCGCGGACGGCCGGGCCGGAGCGCTGCAGCAGGTCCGGCACCTCCAGCGGGGCGTGGCCGTCCACCGGGACGTCGAGGTGGCGGCGGAGCGGTTCCAGCAGCGCAGCGTAGTCGTCCGCCTTCAGCCGGGACTCGAAGATCACGCCGCGGGCGATCGCGAAGGGGGACTGGCCGAAGGGGGCCGGGCGGCCGAGCCGGGCGGCCAGCGCCGTTTTGTCGATCCCGGCCGCGTCGAGCACCGCGCGGCGGTGGCAGCCCGGATTCGCGGCCAGGGCGGCGAGGGCGCGGGCGGTCAGACTGCGCTGCGGGGCCGGTCCGCGCAGCTCGGCGAGCCGCTGGGCGAGCGGCTCAGCGGACCCGCGGGGCGGGACGTTCGTCGAGACGTTCATGGTGCGGCCCAGTGTCGCATCCGGGTCCGACAACGCGGTACGGACCGGCCGTTCACGGCAGGAACCACCGCGAGACGGCCGTCCGCACCGGCCCGCGATCGTGGCCGCCGTCCGGGTGGGGGATCATGGAACCCGGTGCTCAAGGGTGAGACCGACCGTTGCCGCCGCCCCGTTGCGAGGAGCCCCCCATGCCCGCCCGAATCGTGCTCGTCCGCCACGGCGAGACCGAGTGGTCCGCCACCGGCCGTCACACCGGCCGCACCGACATCCCGCTGACCGAGGAGGGCCGCGCGATGGCCCGGGCCCTCGGCGCCCGCCTCGCCGCGGCCCCGTGGAACGGGCTGCCGGACGCGCTCGTCTACACCAGCCCGCTCGGCCGCGCCGAGGAGACCTGCGCGCTGGCCGGCTTCGGCGACCGCGCGGTGGAGCGTCCGGAGCTGATGGAGTGGGACTACGGCCGCTACGAGGGCCGCACCGGCGCGGACATCCGGGCCACCGACCACCCCGGCTGGCTGATCTGGCGGGACGGCGTGCCCGGCGGCGAGAAGCTGTCCGAGGTGGCCGCCCGGGTCGACGCCCTCCTCGCCGGCCTCCACCAGGAGCACGGCGTCCCGGATCCCGACACCACGGTGATGCACTGCGCCGACCAGGACGTCGTCCTGTTCGCGCACGGCCACCTGCTGCGCATCCTGGCCGCCCGCTGGCTGGGCCTGCCGCCCGAGTTCGCCCAGCGGTTCAAGCTCGGCACGGCGGCGCTGTGCGTGCTGTCCTGGGAGTACGGCGCCCCGGCGGTGGAGATCTGGAACGACCTCTCCCACCTGGACGGGCTGACCGCCGGGCACTGACGCGCCCGGCGCGCCCGGCGTGGCAGGCTCCGCCCGGGCGTGCCCGGGCGGTCCGGCTAGGCGGCTGCCGCCCGGTCGTACTCGGCCAGGAACCGGCGCACCTCGGGCACCGCGGCGTGCGGGCGCAGCCGTCCCGCGGTGTCCGCCAGCATGCTCCGGATCCGGGCCGAGCGGACGTCGCCGAACAGGGCCACGGCGGACGAGCCGTGGTGCGCCGCCCCCGCCAGGTCCCCCCGGCCCAGCCGGTCGTGGGCCAGTTCGGCGGTGTACAGCACCCGGTTGCGGACGAAGTGCGGTTCCTGCAGCGCTATGGCCAGCCCGGCCTGCTCGCTGGCCCGGTCCCAGTCGCCGAGCGCGGACCAGCACTGCGACTGGAGACCGGCGACCTCGGCCTCGCCGAAGAAGGACATCCACTCCGGATCGGCCTCGGAGGGCCCGCGGTCGAACAGCGCGTACGCCCGGCCGAGCGCGCGTTCGCAGGCGGTGCGGTCCTGCAGCAGGGCCCAGGCGCCGGCCTCGCGCATGGCCAGCAGGGCGAGCAGCCGGTGGGAGTCGAGTTCCCGGGCGGCGACCTGTCCGGCCTGGGCGGCGCGCAGCGCTTCGCGCGGGCGTCCGGCGTCGCGGGCGAGGAAGGCGCTGTTGCAGAAGACGTGTGCCTCCAGCGCGGAGTCCCCCGCCATCCGGGCGGTGGCCAGGGCCTCGGCGTAGAACGAGCGGGCGTCCGAGAGCCGGTTCGAGTCGTGCGCCAACCAGCCCACCGAGATGGCGAGTTCGCCGGCTCCGGCCTGCAGCCGGCGTTCCGTGTCGGCGCTGTACTCGCCCTCGTTGAGCAGCGCGTACGCGGTGCGCAGCGACTGCCCGGCGAGTTCGTACAGGGCGTCGGCGCCGTGCGCGTCGTCGGCCAGCCGGATGTCCCGGACGGCCTGTTCGACGCCGAGCACCTCGGCGGCCCCGACCCGGCGCAGCGGCGGCACCGGCCCGGGCCGGCCGGGCACCAGGGGCTCGGCCGAGAGCAGTGACGGTGCGGTGAACTCCGCACCGGGAAAGGCGCCCGGGCCGGTGCGGACACCGGAGGCGCCGGCGGCACCGGCCTGGCGACCGGCGGCCGCGGCCGGCCGGTCGATGCCGATCACGCTGGCCAGCGCGGTGGTGCCGCCGGCCAGGAACGTACGGCGACGCACGTCGTCGTTCTCCTCGTCGAGATAGGGCGATCCATCGGGCCCCCTGGGCACCGCGCCGGGACTCGGCCACGGGGGGCCCTCCGGAGCGGCTGGATTCGCGTACGGCGAGGCAGCGTACGGGAGTTGAGTGGAGAGTGGTGAGCGCGGGGCGGGCAGGGGCGGGAACGGTGGGTGGAGCGGAGGCAGCCCGGCGGGCCCGCCGCCGCCGTCCGCCGGACGGCGGCGGACGGCGGTGCGGGGGGCGAAGCCGAGGTCGCTGAGCGTGCGGTCCGGCCACATGTGCCGGAAGACCCGCTCGTAGGCGTAGTTGGGGCAGCGGATCTCACCGGACTCGACCCGTCCGACGTAGCGGGCGTCGCAGGAGACGTGCTCGCCGATCTCGCGGGCGGCCCGGCGCACCGCCACGGCGAACTCGCCGGGAGAGCGGTCGCCGCGCAGCGCGCGCATCACGGGGTTGGGGGACGGTCGGTTCGGCTCGGCCGGTGGGGTGGCTGCCATGGCGCCGAGAGTACTCGGAGTCACCGTGCGGACACGTGGGGTTTGCGGGAGATCTGCTGACAATACCGGCCAAAGCGGGCCATGTTGCGGGATATCTGCCATGAAATGCCATGCCTTGCTGTAAGGCGCCCCGTGGCCCGGGATGCGTTCGCCGCGTTGTCCTGATACGTGGAAGCCCAGGCCGTCGCCCCGGCACGTCCCAGCCCGGTGGCCCCTCCGGGCGGCTGCGCTTCCGGATCCGACGAGGTACAGGAGGGCCCGTGATGGCCACCGGACTGCCACAGCACCGACCCGTCGCCGGGGGCGTGCTCGCCGGCGCAGCCCCCGCCCTGCTGCCCGACCCCGCCGACGACCGGATCCCCGGCCGGGGTCCGGTCGAGGGCGGCCGAGCCCCCTGCGGCGGCCCCCGGCGCGAGCGCGCCGTCCCCGACGAGGGCACCCCCGTCACCGGCTGCGACACCGTGACGGTCGCCCTGCGGCACGGCCTGGAAGCCGTCGACATCCTCAGACTGCGCCGCGCCTGCGGGGCCGTGCTGCAGAGCCGCAACGGCAGCACCGTCTCCTTCCTCGTCCCGGCCGGCACCTGGGAGACCTGGCACCTGCCCGGCAGCTCCTGTACGGCGGGCGCCCTCATCCCCGCTGCCACCGACCCGCGCTGGGTGATCCCGCCCGCCGGCTCCGGCTGCACCGCGCGCCCCACCGACGCCTGGGTCCTCCGCTCCGCCCTCTGCGAGGCCGCCTGCACGCTCACGGCAGGCGGCCTCGGCCCGTTCTGACGGGCGTGCCGTGCGGATCCCGCCGGGCTCGCGAGCACCACTCGCCCCACCGGCCGGATCCCCCCAGCACGCCCACCGGCGCGGTCCGGGCAGACCCGCCGGGACCGCCGCTCCTGCGGCGGCTCCCCTCTCGCCTGCGGCGGCTGTGCCCGCTCGCCTGCGGCGGCTGTGCCCGCTCGCCTGCGGCGGCTGTGCCCGCTCGCCTGCGGCGGCTGTGCCCGCTCGCCTGCGGCGATAATGGCCACCATGGGACGAAGCAGCAGAGCCGTGCGCGGCAGCGGGACGGAGGCCGCCACCGGCGTGGGCGGGCGCACCCACGCGCAGGGGCCGCTCACCCGCCCCGTCGGCTCCGGCCTGGCCGAGCTGCGGCCCGACCGCGATCGCCCGGCCGCCTGGTCGCTGCTGATCGACGGCGCCCCGCAGTCCATGGTCGACCTCGCCGACCCCGCCCACCTCGGTTTCGAGTACCAGCGTCGGCTCGGCCACCTGATCGACCTGGTGGCCCCGCCGGGTCGGCCGCTCACCGTCCTGCACCTGGGCGGCGGCGCCCTCACGCTGGCCCGTTACGTCGCCGCCACCCGGCCGCGCTCCCGTCAGCAGGTCGCCGAGATCGACACCGCGCTCACCGAACTCGTCCGCGCCGAGCTGCCGTTGGACAAGGGCTGGCAGATCAAGGTGCGTGGCGGGGACGCCCGCAGCGTGCTGGAGCGCACCCCCGAGGGCACCGTCGACCTGGTCATCACCGACGTCTTCTCGGGCGCGCGCACCCCGGCCCACTGCACCACCGTCGAGTTCACCACGCTCGCCGCCCGCGCCCTCGCCCCCGGCGGCTGGTACGCCGCGAACATCGCCGACGGCGGCGCCCTGCCCTTCGCCCGTTCCCAGGTCGCCACCCTCGGCGCGGTCTTCCCCGAACTCTGCCTGATCGTGGACCCCGCCGTGCTGCGCGGCAAGCGCTTCGGCAACCTCGTCCTGGCCGCCGCCCACGCGCCGCTCCCGGTGGCCGACCTGACCCGCCGCGCCGCCTCCGATCCCGCCCACGCCCGTGTCGAACACGGCCGTGCCCTCACGGACTTCGCCGCCGGCGCCGCCCCGGCCACGGACGCGACGGCCGCCCCGTCCCCGGAGCCACCGCCGGGGGTCTTCCGCTGACGGACCGCCGCCGACGGTGGTGCGTCCGCCGTCGGGCGCCGGTGACGGGCGCCTTCGTACGCGCCCTCCGCCGGAGAGCCGTCGGCCGGCGACCGGCCCGCCGCCGGCAACGGCCTTGGCCCGCACCGCCGTCGACCCCGAAGGGGCCCGTGCGGATCGGCCCGGTCGACCGGGAGGTGCCGACCTCCGGGCGCCGGGCATGCTCTTCGTCGACCCCGGGCCGGTCGGCCGCGCATCGGTCGGCCGCGGCACCGACCGGGCGCAGGTCACCCCGATCCGCGACCGGCGTCGGTGCTCGGCCTGCGCCGGGTCGCCGTCGACCGGGAGCCGAACGGCGAGCCGTTCCGGCCGGTCGTGGGCGGCACCCGGGCCGGCGGTGTCCCGTCCGGGCCGGTGCCGGGGCGTGAACTCCCGCCGACGGCGCCGGAGCCGGTCGTCGGGGCGTGGGCCGGGGCTGCGGGTTCAGTGCCCGCGCGGCAGTCCGCGGTGTTTGCACATGGCCGCGCCGGTGAGCAGGAGTCCGGCGGCGATGGGGGCGAGGACGGCGGTCGCGGTGGCGGAGCCGTCGCCCACGGCCGTCACGGTGTCGGCGACGGCGATGGCGAGCGTGTCCGGGGTCCCCGCGTCGTCCGGCCCGGCGGGGGTGGTCGTGCGGTCCCGGCTTGTGGGGGTTCCGACCGGGACGGTCTCGGACGCGTCCAGGACCGGGGGAGTCCCCGCGGCCTCGCGCTGCCGCGGGACGGTGGGGCGGGCGGTGTCGGCGTGCAGCCGGTCGGTGGAGGGCGGCCCGGTGGGGCCGCCTTCGCGGGAGGCCGGGTTCTCGGCAGGGCGGTCCTGGGCGGGGGCGGTGTCGAGCAGTCCGGAGGCGATCGCGAAGGCGTCGGGGACGGCCGCCCGCTGGCCGGGCAGGGGGAGCCCGCCGGACCGGATCCGTTCCCGCAACGTGCCGCCGGCCGCCCCGGTGCCGGTGCCGCCGCCGGTCGGGTCCCCGGCGGTCCGGGGGGAGCGCCCCGGCGCCTCGGCCGCCGACTGCCCCGGTCCGACGGGGCGTTCGGCCGACGGCGCGTCGAGTGCGGGCGCGTCGAGTGTGGGGCCGGCGAGGGCCGGGCCGCCGAGCGACGGTGTGCCGTGCGGGGCGCCGCGGACGGCGGGCCGGGCCGGTTCGGTCAGTGGGTCGGCGGACGCCGCGTACGCGCCGGCGGCGCCGAAGCCCCAGAGTTGGGCGAGCAACGCGCCGGCGGCCGCGGCGGTGCGGGGGCGGGGCAGCCACCGGGCGATCCCGTGCCGGGCGCCGGCGACGCCGCGGTGGGCGGGTTGCCTGGGCTCGGTCATGTGATTGGCTCGCACGTGAGTCGAGAACGAGCGGACGGGTGGTGAGGTCACGCCCGCCGTCACGGACAGTCATCGCGCGGTTCGGCCCCGGGCGGTGTTCCCGGGGCCACCGGCCGCGCGGCGGTCAGGAGTTGGGGCGCAGGGTCCAAGTGACCGTCATCACGCCGGTGACGGCGCCGTCGGCGCGGGTGATCTCGACGGTGACCGGGAACTCCGGGCGGCCGCCGGCGTCCAGCTCGGCGACGACCTCGGCGGCCGGGCGGCCGAGGACGGCGGTGGCGGTGACCTCGCCCATGGCGAGCTTCTTGTACGCGATCTCGGCGTTGACGGCCAGCGGCACGGCCCGGGACAGCTGGTCGCCGAAGGCGGCGAGCACGATGCAGCCGCTGGCGGACTCGGCGAGCGTGAACATCGCGCCGGCGTGCGGGCCGCCGACGTGGTTGTGGTACGCGGGCTGGTCGGGCAGCCGGAGCACGGCGCGCTCCGGGGTGGTCTCCAGGTACTCGAGCTTCAGGGTGTGCGCCATCGGCACGGTGGAGTCGAGCATCTGGCCGATCGTAGGTGTGGTCATGGCGACGATGTTACTAGCCGGTAGCTTCCGGCGGCAGGGGTCGCCCGGAAAAGTCGGCCCCGGGTCCGGCCGGGGGAGGCGGAGTTGAGGAGTGTGAACGTGAGGGAACGCGAAAACGCCCGAGGGGCCGACCTCTTGAAGAGATCGGCCCCTCGGGCTCTGGGGTGAGTGACGGGACTCGAACCCGCGGCCACCTGGACCACAACCAGGTGCTCTACCAACTGAGCTACACCCACCATCTGTCCGGTCCGTTCCCGCTTCCGCGTTCCCGTTCCGACAGGAAGAACTCTACAGGATCCGAGAGGGTGCTCGCGCCAGGGTTCCGCCCCGGTGGACGAGGGCACCCCGCGGACCCCGCGGCGGGGTCCCGCCGGGTGGTTCCGGGGTCAGTCGGTCGACGCCTGGTACTTCCCGGCGATGGCGCGCGCGGTGTCGGCGTCCGGGCCGGGCTGCGGGACGAACACGGCCTCGCGGTAGTACCGCAGTTCGTCGATGCTCTCCCGGATGTCCGCGAGCGCCCGGTGGTTGCCGCCCTTCGGCGGGCTGTTGTAGTACGCCTTCGGGTACCAGCGGCGGGCCAGCTCCTTGATCGAGGAGACGTCCACGATCCGGTAGTGGAGGTGCTTCTCCAGGGCCGGCATGTCCCGGGCCAGGAAGCCGCGGTCGGTGGCCACCGAGTTGCCGCACAGCGGCGTCTTCCCGGCCTCCGGCACGTGCTCGCGCACGTACGCGAGCACCCGCTCCTCCGCCTCGGCCAGGGTCACACCCTGCTCCAGCTCCTCCAGCAGGCCGGAGGCGGTGTGCATCGCGCGCACCACCTCGGGCATGTGCTCCAGCGCCTCGGCCGGCGGCCGGATGATGACGTCCACGCCCTCGCCGAGGATGTTCAGCTCGGAGTCCGTCACCAGCACCGCGACCTCGACCAGGGCGTCCCGGTCGAGGTCGAGGCCGGTCATTTCACAGTCGATCCATACCAAACGGTCATTCACACAAGTCACCCTACGGCGCGATCACGCGCCGCGGGGACCGGTGGGGCCGAGCGGGGTGCCGGAGCACAGGACTCGGCCTGGTGCTCCTCCGCCCCGCCGTGACCGCCGCGGCCGTCCGGGTGCTCGCCCTCCCGGCCGGCGCGGACCGCGTGCCCGTCCCGTCCGGCACGGGCCTCGCGGCCCGCCCGGGGGCCGTCGGCCGCCGGCCGACCGCCCTGGGAGCGGACCTGCGGAGCCCGGGCCTGGCGGCCGCGGAGCTCGCCCGACCCCGGCGCCGGCTGCCCCGTGGGGGCCGGCACCCGTCCGGTGGCCCCGCCGTGGCCGCGCCCGGCCGCACCGGGCTCGTCCGCGGGCCGCTCGACCGCGCTCCGGTGCCCCTGGCCCTGGCCGCGCGCCCCCGGCTGGGGCAGGCCGTCCTCGGCCGCCGCGTGCTCGGCGGTGCGCGGCGGACGTCCCGCCCCCGCACCCGGCCCGGCCTGCGGCGGCACCACCGGCGGCCGCAGCGGACCGCGTCCCGCCGCACCCTGCTGCCCGGGGTGCGGCTGCGGTGACGCCTGCTGGTGCGGGTACGGCTGGCCGGCCCGGGCATGGAAGCCCTGGGCGGCCGGCGTCCCGACCTGCCCCGGGCCGAACCCGACCGGCTGGCCGTGCAGCGGCTGCCCGTGCGGACCGACCGGCAGCGGCGCTCCCGGTCCGCCCGGGAACGGCTGCGCCGGCTGTCCGCCGTGCGCCCCGCCGAACAGCGCGCCGCCCGCGGCCGCGCCGGCCGCCGCGTGCGACAGCGCGCCGGGCAGCCGGAGGTCGCCGCCGTGCGCACCGGCCGCCGTGGGCTGCTGCCCGGGGCGGCGTGCCCGGTAGCTCGTCCGGTACGCGGCCGGGGAGACCCCGAGCTGGCGTCGGAAGTGCCCGCGCAGCGCCACCGGCGAGCGGAACCCGCACCGGCGCGCGACGTCGTCCACCGACAGCTCCGAGGTCTCCAGCAGCCGCTGCGCCTGGAGCACCCGCTGGGTGATCAGCCACTGCAGCGGCGCACTGCCGGTGAGCGTGCGGAACCGCCGGTCGAAGGTGCGCCGGCTCATGTAGGCGCGAGCCGCCAGCACCTCGACGTCGAACTGCTGGTTGAGGTTCTCCAGCGCCCAGGTGACCACCTCGGCCAACGGGTCGTTGCCGATCTCCTCCGGTAAAGACTGATCGATGTACTGGGCCTGTCCTCCGCCGCCGCGACGGCTGGGCACCACCAGGCGGCGGGCCAGCGCGTTGGCGGCCTCGGCGCCGTGGTCGCTGCGCACCACGTGCAGGCACAGGTCGATGCCGGCGGCGGTGCCCGCCGAGGTGAGCACGTCGCCGTCGTCCACGAACAGCTCGCGCGGGTCGACGTGCACCCGCGGGTAGCGCTTGGCCAGCGTCGGCGCGTACATCCAGTGGGTGGTCGCCGGGCGGCCGTCGAGCAGGCCGGCGGCGGCCAGGACGAAGGCGCCGGTGCAGAGGCCGATGATCCGCGCGCCCTCGTGGTGGGCCTTGCGCAGGGCGGTGATCGCCTCGACCGGCGGGGGCTGGGAGATCGAGCGCCAGGCCGGTACGACGATCGTGCCGGCCCGGGCGAGGGCCTCCAGGCCGTACGGGGCGGAGAGGGTCAGGCCGCCGGTGGTGGCCAGCGGGCCCTCCTCGCCGGCGCAGACCAGCAGGCGGTAGCGGGGCACCCCGGCGTCCTGGCGGTCCACGCCGAAGACCGAGAGCGGGATGGAGCTCTCGAAGATCGGGGCGCCGCCGAAGATCAGCACCGCGACGGTCTCCCGGCGGCGCCGGCCGGACAGCTTGCGCGGGGCGGCCGCCGACATCGAGGCCGGGGAGCCGTTCGCGCCAGGGCCGCCGTGGGCCAGCGGGCCGTGGCCGGGCGCGGTGCCGAGCGCGAGTCCGCCGAGCGGGCCGCCCGCGGCCCCGGGGCCGCCGTTGTGGCCCGGGGCGCCGCCCGGGTAGGCGGGGTGGCCGGAGTAGCCGGGATAGCCGGGGTACTCGCCGCCGTAGGCCGGGGCGTGGCTGACGAGGCCTCGACTGACGGGCTGTCCGCCGACCGGCTGTCCGCCGGAGTTCTGCCCTCCGGCGTGTCCCCCGGCCGGCGACTGGCCTCCGTACGGCGCCGCCGCGCCGTGCTCGGCGGCGGTCGGGACCGCGCCCGGGCCGCCGACGGGGAGGTGCGCTGCGGGGTGCGAGGAGTGCGGGGCGGCGCCCGTGGTGCGGGAGGTGGCGGCGATCGCGGAGGTGCCAGTGCTTCTCGCGGCCCGACCCGCGGTGCCGGCCACCGCCTGGCCGCTGTCAGGACCCGCGTCGCTCCTGCTCACCCTGCTCAAGGCGCTCAAGCCCCCTCGGTGGTGTGGTGTGGGTGGTGCGGCACTGCTGGCCAAGATCGAAATCTATCGGGTGGACCATTGCCGTTGTGACAAGTTCACCATCCGACGCTATGTCGACATGGCAATTTGGCGTGATGCATTCGATCACGAAGCGTGGCACCCGTCGACCCTTCTGGGAAGAGGGCCGGGGCAACGGTGGCTGGTTGTCGCGGGGCCGCTCCTGGGGCGTCCGGGCCCCGTGCGCCCGATCGGCGGGTCTGGGCTGCGGATTTGCCCAAGCGGGAGGGATCGGCGCGAAATTGACCGAAAATCGGCGGTGCACGGGAGGGCGCACAGGTGCGGGTCGTGCGCCTCCCAGGCTTCATCCGGCCAAGCCTGGTGCGGCGGAACCGCTATCCGGACCGCCGGGTTACGGTCCTGCCGTGAACACCGACAGCCGGCTCGAACGGGCCAACGACAACGCCGCCGCATTCTGGCTCGCCCAAGCCCGCGCGCACGGCTGGCGCTCCCGTGTCCTCCCGGGCCTGACGGCGGTCCGCTGCGCCCGTACGCCGGACGATGCGCACCGCATCGTGCTGACCCGCCCCTACACCGAACCGGAAGCGGTGGAGCGGGAGTTGGCGGACCTGCTGGCCGACTGGTCGACCGTGCACTTCACGCTGGAGGACCCGTACGGCGGGCTCGACCTCACCCGCTTCGGGGCCGCCCGGATGCCGCTCATGCCGGTGATGGTCCGCGACCCCGGCCCGGTCGAGGGCGCGACGGCCGCCCTGCCAGCGGTCTCGCAGGCGCACGGGGGCGGGGTCCTGACGGTCGATGAGGCCGTGGACGGCGACAGCTTCGCGCTGGTCGAACGGGCGATCGTGGAGGGCTTCCCGCTGCCCGCCCGCCGGCCCTGGGTGCGCGGCGACGCGCTCCCGGAGCGGCTGCTGGGCGAGCCCGGGTGGCGAGCGTGGCTCGGCCGCGACGACGGCGCCGTGGCGGGCACCTGCCTCACCTACGACGACGGGCGGGCCACCGGCGTGTACTGGGTCGCCACCCTGCCCGACCGGCGCGGCCGCGGGGTGGCCGGGGCCGTCCTGCGGACCGCCCTGGTCCACACGCACCCGGACCGCCCGGCCACCCTGGTCGCCACCTCGCTCGGCGAACCGCTCTACCGCAAGCTCGGATTCGTCGAACGGGCCCGTACCTGCTGGTGGAGCCGCACCCCGGCGCAGGGCTGACCGGCGCCGGCCGGGCGGTACGACCGCTGCGCGGTGGCCTCCCGGCCGCGTTCGGGGCGCCCTCCAGCGGCGGTCCGGCCGGGGTCCGGTTGTGGTCCGGCCGCCTGCCGGTCGGCGGGGCGCTACCCGGCGACGGCCGTGACCACGGCCGCCGTGACCACCGTGGTCGTGACCGTCGCCGCCGGGGCTCAGGACGCGACCGGTGCGGTGGCCGGTGGGGCGAGGGCCACCGCGACCGACGCGGCCAGGGGCGCGCTGGCGAAGACCGTACGGGCGGTGGGCGCGGTCCCGTCGGCCGCCGGGCGAAGGGGAGCCGGACGTCCGACCGGGAGGGTTGCCCGGCCGTCCGCACCCGGGTCCGACGAGGCACCCGCCCGCGCGCCGGAGACCGCTCCCGGGCCGGTGCGGCCGTCGGCGATCACGGCAAACCCGCCGGATCGGTTTCGGACACCGGACCCGGCGCCGACGACCGACGCCCCGCCCGTCCCGGCGTTCGCGGGAACGGGCGCACTCGGACCCGCCGGGGCGGCCGTCGTCGATCGTGCGCCGGGCCGTGCGCCGAACTGCGCCGTCGCCTGCACCGGTGTCCCGGTGGAGCCGCGCCGGGCCGGGCCGCCGGCGCGGACCCCCGGCCGGGGCGCGGGCGCGTTGCGGGCGGCGAGCACCTGGCCGACGGCCTCCGGCAGCCCGGCCGCCTTCAGCGTCGGCCGGTAGCCGTTCTCCGCCCACGGCCTGCCGTGGTGCAGCCAGACGCTGCGGAGCCCGGTCAGTTCGGCCCCGGCGATGTCGGCGGGCGCGTGGTCCCCGATCATCCAGGTGTGCTCGGCCCAGTTCCCGGTCGGTGCGACGCCGCACCGCTGGGCGGCCAGCTCGAAGATCAGCGGGTCCGGCTTGACGCAGTCGGCCTCCTCCGAGATGACCCAGCCGTCGACCAGCGGCCCCAGCCCGGTCCGCCGGATCTTCTCCAGCTGCGGCCGGGTGCCCCCGTTGCTGACGATCCCGAGCGTCCACCCGGCCTCCCGCGCGGCGCGCAGCGCCTCGATGTGGCGGGGCGGGCAGTGGATGTGGGAGTTGATGCCGCGTCGGTAGTGGGCGAGCAGGAAGTCGGCGGAGACGTCCAGGCCGTAGCGGCGCCGGACCGCGGACAGTACGGTGCTGCGCGGCACGTAGCCGCCGCCGTCGAGGGTGACGAACCAGTCGAGGTCGCCGGGCGGGAGGTCGTGCTCGGACAGGAAGTCCTGCGCCCAGGCCCGGAAGGCGGCGTCCCGGGGGAGCAGCGTGTTGTCGAGGTCGAACAGGAGCAGGGGCATGCCGAGCATGGTGCCAGCGCCTGCGCCTATGCACGTGGCAAATGCCAGACCGCGTCGCGAAGCCGTACGAAGTGGCTGGATCAGGCTCCGACAGCTGACGTACGGGTCCCGCGCGGACCGGGTGCGGGTGGGGCGCGGGCAGGCCGGCGGGGCCGTGCGGGACCTGCGGGGCGTGACGGTTCGCGACGTGTCGCAACGGATCGTCGCCGATCAATGACAGTCCGGTCACGGTGTCCCGGGGGCCTGTTGCGCCGCCCGGTCCGCTCAGTCAAGCTCCAGAGAACCTCCTTTCCGGAGGGGGCGCGATCGTCTGCGGACAGGGCGCACTGCCACGGCGGGCGCATCCTCCTTTCGCGGGAACAACGTCGCTCCGGGGCTTCGCCGCTGGGCTGGGCCCCCTGCCCGTCGTACTCTGAAAGGAACAGGTCACATACGGTGCTGCGCGGCGCAGACCGACGTCATCCCGTGGGCGGGCCTGCTGCCCGGGCAGCGTTGTCCTCTTCTGTCGGCCCCTCTCCCTCGAAGAGCCGTGAGCCATGGCTGGTTTTGAGCCTCCCCGACCGGTTGGACCGGACACGCCCCGCGGTGCGGGCGCAGCGACCGGGGGAGAAGTCGATCGCACGGACCCCGGCCCCCGGGGCCTCACCCGCGCCCTGCGGGGCTTCGGCCGCCGCGGCGACCTCGCCCGCCGTGACCGCCCGGGGCCCCGCCCGCGGCGCGGTGATTCCCCGGCCGACCCTGCGGGGCCTCCGGTGACGGGCCGGCTCGGCCCGGGCGCCGAGCGTCCGGAGGCGGCCCCGGGCGCGGCCGGTGCGTTCGACGGGCACTTCGAGCCGTCGGCGCAGGACACCCCCGCGCCGTCCCTCGACCCGACGTTCCAGCACGGTGTGGTGGTCGGGTTCGACGGCTCGCTGTCGAGCGAGCGCGCCCTCGCCTACGCGGTCGGCATGGCGCGCCGGTCGCAGTGCGGCCTGGTGATCGTGCACGTCGCCAACCGGCTGCCCGCCACGGTCTGGGCGGGCTGCGAGCCGCCCGTCTTCGTCGACCTCCCGGACCACCGGACCGAGGTCCTCGGCCTGGAGCTCGCCTGTGCGGACTTCCTCGCCGGGGTGCCGTGGATCCTGGTCGAGCGCGGCGGCGACATCTGCCACGAGATCGAGGAGGTCGGCCGCGAGTACGCCGCCGACGCGATCGTCGTCGGTACGACGCACGGCCTGCTCGGCAAGCTCTTCGGATCGGTCTCCGGACGGCTGGCGCGGCGGGCCAACCGCCCGGTGATCGTGATCCCCTGACGGTCCGTCCGGACGCCCTCCCGCGCGGCCTCCTCCGTCGTGGCCCGTTCTCGCGGTTCGTTCCTCCCGGCCCACTCCTCGACCCGGCGGGTTCGGCTCAGGACGCGACCGGCGCGGTCGTGACGGTCACGAACGTGCCGTCACGACCGCGCCGGTGAGGGCCGGTCGGTCACCACCGGTCGGTCACGAGGTGACGCCGAGCTCCCGGGCGATGAGCATGCGCTGGACCTCGGACGTGCCCTCCCCGATCTCCAGGATCTTGCTGTCGCGCCAGAAGCGGGCGACCGGGAACTCGTTCATGAAGCCGTACCCGCCGTGGATCTGGGTCGCCTCGCGGGCGTTGTCGACGGCGGCCTCGGACGAGTACAGCTTCGCGATCGCGGCCTCCTTCTTGAACGGTTCGCCGTGCAGCATCCGGGAAGCGGCGTCCCGCCAGGCCAGGCGGGAGGTGTGGGCCCGCAGCTCCATGTCGGCGAGCTTGAACTGGACGGCCTGGTTGGCGCCGATCGGCCGGCCGAAGGCCCGGCGCTCGCCGGCGTACTTGACGGACTCGTCGACGCAGCCCTGGGCCAGGCCGGTGGCCAGGGCCGCGATCGCGATGCGGCCCTCGTCGAGGATCCGCAGGAACTGGGCGTAGCCCCGGCCGCGCTCGCCCAGCAGGTTGGCCGCGGGAACGCGGCAGTCGGTGAAGGACAGTTCGCGGGTGTCGGACGCGTTCCACCCGACCTTCGAGTACTTCTTCGAGACCTGGAACCCCGGGGTCCCGGTGGGCACGATGATGGACGAGATCTCCCGCGTGGACGAGCGGAATTCGCCCTCTTCACTCGAACGAGCGATCGGTTCGGTGAGTGCGGTGACGGTGACCAGACCGGTGATGTCGGTGCCGGAGTTGGTGATGAAGCACTTGGTGCCGTTGATGACCCACTCGTCGGTGGTCTCGTCGTACCGCGCGGTGGTGCGGGTGGCCCCGGCGTCCGAGCCGCCCTCCGGCTCCGTGAGGCCGAAGGCGCCGAGGAGTTCGCCCGAGGTCAGCCGGGGCAGCCACTCGCGCTTCTGCTCCTCCGTCCCGAAGCGGTAGATCGGCATCGCGCCGAGCGAGACGGCGGCCTCCAGCGTGATCGCCACCGAGGAGTCGACGCGGGCGAGCTCCTCCAGGACGAGGCCGAGGGCGAAGTAGTCGCCGCCCATGCCGCCGTACTCCTCGGAGAAGGGCAGGCCGAAGAGCCCCATCCGGCCCATCTCGCGGACGATCTCGTAGGGGAACTCCTCGCGCTCGTAGAGGTCGCCGATCTTCGGCGCCACCACGTCCCGGGCGAACTCGGCGACGGTGCGCCGCAGTTCCTCGTACTCGCTGCTGAGTCGGTGGTCGAACATGGTGATCCTCCTGGTGCCCGGCCGAGTGGTCGCGGGCGGTGAGCGGGACGACCGGCGTCCGTCTGGCGGTCGGGCGGTCGCGCGATGTGGTTGGGGGCGGACGTGGTGCGTGGCGCCGGCCGGACCCGCGCGGAGCGCGGCCGGCGCCGGAGCGGGGCCGGTCAGCCCCGGGCGGCGCCGAGCAGCGCCTGGACGGTGCGGGAGGGGCTCGGGCGGCCGAGGCGCTCGGCCATCCAGCCGCTGGTGGCGACCAGGGCGCGCAGGTCCACGCCGGTGCGGATGCCGAGCCCGTGCAGCATCCAGACCAGGTCCTCGGTGGCGAGGTTGCCGGTGGCGCTCTTCGCGTACGGGCAGCCGCCCAGGCCGCCCGCCGAGGCGTCCACCGTGGTGACGCCCTCGCGCAGCGCCGCCAGGGTGTTGCTGAGCGCCTGGCCGTAGGTGTCGTGGAAGTGCACGGCGAGCCGCTCGGCCGGCACCCCGGCCCGGGCGAAGCCGGTCAGCAGGGCGCCCACCTGGCCCGGGGTGGCCACGCCGATGGTGTCGCCGAGGCTCAGTTCCGAGCAGCCCATCTCCAGCAGCTGAACGCCGTACCGGACCACCTGCGGGACGGGGACGGGCCCCTCCCACGGGTCGCCGAAGCACATCGAGAGGTAGCCGCGGACGGTGGCCCCGGCCTCGGTGGCCCGCGTCACGACCGGGCGGAACATCGCCATGGCCTCGTCCGCCGAACGGTTGAGGTTGCGGCGGGCGAAGGTCTCGGTGGCGCTGGCGAACACCGCGATGTGGTCGGCGCGGTGGGCGAGCGCGCGGTCCAGGCCGCGCTCGTTGGGCACCAGGACCGGCAGCCGCAGGCCGGGGTGACGGGCCGGCAGGTCGGCGAGCCGGGGCATCAGGTCCTCGGCGTCGGCCAGCTGCGGTACCCATTTCGGGTGAACGAAGCTGGTGGCCTCCACGGTGCGCAGGCCGGCGGCGGCGAGCCGGGCGATGAACTCGGCCTTCACCTCGACGGGCACCAGGGTGCCCTCGTTCTGCAGGCCGTCGCGCGGTCCGACCTCGTGGATCCGGACCTCCTCGGGCAGGCCGGGGGCGCGGACCGGGTCGGGCAGGCCCAGGTCGAGGGCGTCGGGCTCGTGCGCGGGGGCGGTCACGACCGCACCTCCGCAGGTTCGGCGGCGGCACCGTCGGCGGCGGCCTCCTCGGCCGGGGTGACCACGACGAGCAGGTCCTCCATCGCGACGGTGGCGCCGGCGGTGGCCCGCAGTTCGGCCACCACGCCGTCGTGCGGTGCGGCGATCACGTGTTCCATCTTCATGGCCTCCAGCACGAGCAGGGGCTGGCCCTTGCGGACCGTCTCGCCCGCCGTGGTCTTGACGACGGTGACGGTGCCGGGCATCGGGGCGGTCAGGGCGCCGTGGTGCGCGCCGGCCCCGCCGGCCCGTTCGACGGCCGGGTCGTAGGCGTGCAGCGGCCAGGCGTCGCCCTCGATGCCGAGCCAGGTCACCGGGCCGGCGGCGAGCCCGGGGCCGGCGTCGGTGGCCAGCGAGAACGTGGTCTGCAGGCCGTCGACGGTCAGGTGCAGCCGGTCGCCGGCCAGGGCGGCGCGGGCGCGGTGCACCGGCCCGTCGCCGAGCCGGAGTTCGACCTCGCGGACGAGCCCGGCGGGATTGTCGGTGGCGTCGGCTACGTTGCCGGAAGTGATCGGGCGGACGCGCACCGCGACGGGATCCTGGCCGGGCGCGCGGAGTCGGTGCGTGGTCCAGGCGGGCGTGCCGCTCAGGCGCCAGCCGGAGGGGAGGGAGAACGGGTCGGTCCAGCTGCCGGGGCCGGCGGCCGGGGTGAGTTCCAGGTGCCGTGCCAGCGCGGCCGCGTAGTAAAGGAGGTGGGCGGGCGCCGCGGTCCCGCCCGGGGCGGTCGCGTTGACGGGGGAGTACGGCGCGGTGAGCAGGGCCGGCTGCTGCTGGGCGGTCTGCTCCACCAGGCCGGTGTCCAGGCGTCCGGCGGCGACCTCGGGGTGTGCGAGGAGCCGGCGCAGGAAGCCGGTGTTGGTGGTGACGCCCAGGATGCGGGTGTCGGCCAGCGCGGCGCGGAGCCGGCGCAGCGCGGTCGCTCGGTCGGGCCCGTACGCGATGACCTTGGCGAGCATGGGGTCGTAGGCGCTGGTGACGACGGTTCCGGGGGCGACCCCGGAGTCGACGCGGATGCCCTCGCCCCGGGGCTCGTCCAGGGTGAGGATGCGGCCGCCGGTGGGCAGGAAGTCCCGTTCCGGGTCCTCGGCGCAGATGCGGGCCTCGATGGCGTGGCCCAGGAAGGAGACGTCGGACTGGGTGAAGGCGAGCGGTTCGCCGGCGGCGACGCGCAGCTGCCACTCGACCAGGTCGAGCCGGGCCGAGTCGGCGCCGACGGCGACGGCCAGCTCGGTGACGGGGTGTTCCACCTGGAGACGGGTGTTCATCTCCATGAAGAAGAAGTCGCGCACACCCTCGGAGGCGGAGACGGGCGCGTCCGGGTCGATGCCGGGGACGATGAACTCCACGGTGCCGGCCCCGGTGTAGCCGCAGGACTCCGCGGCGCGGACGGCTGCGGCGCCCATCGCATCGCGGGTCTCGGCATTGAGGAGAACGGAGGGAGCCTCTTCGATCAGCTTCTGGTGGCGGCGCTGCAGGCTGCACTCGCGCTCGCCGAGGTGGACCGTGGTGCCGTGGGCGTCGGCCAGCACCTGCACCTCGATGTGGCGCGGCCGGTCGATCCAGCGCTCCAGCAACAGGGTGTCGTCGCCGAAGGCGGTGCGGGCGACCCGGCGGGCGGCGGCGATCTCGGTGGGCAGGTCGGCCCGGTCCCGTACGAGGCGCATGCCCTTGCCGCCGCCACCGGCGGACGGCTTGAGCAGCACGGGGTAGCCGATCTCGTCGGCGGCGGCGACGAGATCGTCGTCGGTCGGCGCGGTGGCCTGGCTGCCGGGGACCACCGGGACGCCGGCGGCCCGGACGGCCTCCTTGGCGTTGATCTTGTCGCCCATCAGCTCGACCGCGCCGGGGGGCGGCCCGATGAAGACGAGGCCCGCGTCGGCGCAGGCGCGGGCGAAGCCGGCGTTCTCGGCGAGGAAGCCGTAGCCGGGGTGGACGGCCTGGGCGCCGGTGCGGCGGGCGGCGGCCAGGATCTGGTCGGTCCGCAGGTAGGTCTCGGCCGCCGAGCTGTCGCTGCGGTCGGC
This sequence comes from Kitasatospora sp. NPDC048545, assembly GCF_040651155.1. NCBI lineage: Bacteria > Bacillati > Actinomycetota > Actinomycetes > Kitasatosporales > Streptomycetaceae > Kitasatospora > Kitasatospora sp. NPDC048545. The sequence goes on along the minus strand of NZ_JBEZIQ010000006.1, from coordinate 17,227 downwards.
AGGGCCGAGCCGGACCGCGACGTCCGCCTCGCGGACGTGCGGAGCGTCGGCGTCCGCGTCGCTGAACACGGCGACCGAGCGGACGCCGAGCCGCCGCAGGGTGCGGATCACCCGGAGGGCGATCTCGCCGCGGTTGGCGACCAGAACTGTGTCGAACATGGGAGGCGTTCCTCCGGGTCGAGGGGAGCCGTACGAAGGAGGTGGCGGTGGGCGGTCGGGCGCCGGTCCGGAGTCGGACCGGCGCCACGGACGTCACACCCGGGAACGGTCGTCACACCCGGAAGGGAAGGGGGTCACGAACGCTGGGGTGTCCCGCCGGGGGTCACATGCGGAAGACGCCGTACGGGGCGGGCGGTGCCAGCGGGGCGTTGGCGCAGGCGGTGAGCGCGAGGCCGACGGCGGTGCGGGTGTCCATCGGGTCGATCACGCCGTCGTCCCAGAGCCGGGCGGAGGCGTAGTAGGCGTTGCCCTGGCGCTCGTACTGCTCGCGGACGGGGCGCTTGAACTCCTCCTCCGCCTCGGTGGGCCACTGCTCGCCGTGCGCCTCCAGCTGGTCGCGGCGGACGGTGGCGAGGACGGAGGCCGCCTGCTCGCCGCCCATCACGGAGATCTTGGCGCCCGGCCACATCCACAGGAAGCGCGGCGAGTAGGCCCGGCCGCACATCGAGTAGTTGCCGGCTCCGTACGAGCCGCCGATCACCACGGTCAGCTTCGGGACGCGGGTGCAGGCGACGGCGTTGACCATCTTGGCGCCGTGCTTGGCGATGCCGCCCGCCTCGTACTGCCGGCCGACCATGAAGCCGGTGATGTTCTGCAGGAAGAGGAGGGGGATGCCGCGCTGGTCGCACAGCTCGATGAAGTGGGCGCCCTTGACGGCCGACTCGGAGAACAGCACGCCGTTGTTGGCGACGATGCCGACCGGGTGGCCGTGGATCCGGGCGAAGCCGGTGACCAGGGTCGCGCCGTACTCGGCCTTGAACTCGGCGAAGCGGCTGCCGTCCACCAGGCGGGCGATCACCTCGCGCACGTCGTAGGGCGTGCGCGGGTCGACCGGGACGGCCCCGTACAGGCTCGCCGGGTCCACGGCCGGCGGCTCGACCGGAGCGAGCGGCCAGGGCTTCTCCGCCCGCGGGCCGAGCCCGGCGACGATCGTGCGGACGATGGAGAGGGCGTGCGCGTCGTCCTCGGCCAGGTGGTCCGTCACGCCCGAGGTGCGGGAGTGCAGGTCTCCGCCGCCCAGCTCCTCGGCGGTGACCACCTCGCCGGTGGCGGCCTTCACCAGCGGCGGCCCGCCCAGGAAGATCGTGCCCTGGTTGCGGACGATGACGGCCTGGTCGCTCATCGCCGGGACGTACGCGCCGCCGGCCGTGCAGGAGCCGAGCACGGCCGCGATCTGCGGGATGCCCGCGGCGGAGAGCCTGGCCTGGTTGTAGAAGATCCGGCCGAAGTGGTCGCGGTCCGGGAAGACCTCGTCCTGCATCGGCAGGAAGGCGCCGCCGGAGTCCACCAGGTAGACGCAGGGCAGCCGGTTCTCCAGCGCGACCTCTTGGGCGCGCAGGTGCTTCTTCACCGTCATCGGGTAGTAGGTGCCGCCCTTGACGGTGGCGTCGTTGGCGACCACCACCACCTCGCGCCCGGCGACCCGGCCGATGCCGGCGATCACCCCGGCCGCGGGCGCCGCGCCGTCGTACATCCCGTCGGCGGCCAGCGGGGCCAGCTCCAGGAAGGGCGAGGCCGGGTCGAGCAGGGTGTCCACCCGGTCGCGGGGGAGGAGTTTGCCGCGCGCGGTGTGCCGGGCGCGGGCCTTGGCACCGCCGCCCAGGGCAGCCGCGTCGAGCTTCGCGCGCAGCTCGGCGACCAGGGCCAGGTGCGCGTCGGTGTTGGCGCGGTAGGCCGCGGAGCCCGGGTCGACGGAGGTGCCGAGCCGGGGAGCCGGTGCGGCGGCTCCGGGCGGTACGGCGGTCGGCGCCGCCGACGTGCCGTTCGCTGCACTGATCTGGAGGCCGGTGGGTACGCCGGCGGTTGAGACGACCATTTCCAAGAGCTCCCTTGCCCTCGGCACCAGGCGGGCGCCGGAAGTGGTGCGCCCATGGAATCCCACGTTAATTAACGTTAACTTACGCCGCCCAGGTTAACGACGGATAACCCGACTGTCTACGATGGACGGCATGCCGAACGTCCCCGCAGCCTCCGCGCTCCCACGCCGCGACCAGATCCGCCGGGAGGCCGCGCGCCTGTTCGCCGCCCGGGGCTTCCTGGGTGTGGGCGTGGACGAGATCGGCAAGGCCGTCGGGATCAGCGGCCCCGGCCTGTACCGGCATTTCGCCGGCAAGGACGCGATGCTCGCTGACCTGCTGATCGGCATCAGCGAGCGCCTGCTGGAGGAGGGGCGCCGCCGGGCGGGCGGCGGCGACGGTCCGGCCGCCGCGCTGGACGCGCTGATCGGCGGCCACGTCGAATTCGCCCTGGACGACCGCGACCTGATCACCCTGCACGACCGTGAGCTGCTGAACCTCAAGGAGGAGGACCGCCGCACCGTCCGCCGCCTCCAGCGCGGCTACGTCGAACTCTGGGTGGACGTGGTCCGGCAGGCCTACCCGCCACTGGCCGACCCCGCCGCCGAGCCGGTGGCGCGGGCCGCCGTGCACGCCGTCTTCGGCCTGATCAACTCCACCCCGCACAGCCTCGGCTCGAACCCCGGCCAGGGCGAGCGTTCCGCCCAGGGCGAGCGTTCCGGTCTTCAGCGGGACGGCATGGCCGCCCTGCTGCACACTCTCGCCCACGGCGCGTTCGCCGCTGCCGCCGACGCGGCGGTCGCGAGCCCGGGGTCCGTGGGTTCGTCGATCGCGGGTTCCGCGGCCGTGGGCTCCGCGGCCGTGGGCTCCGCGACCGTGACCGACTGAGTCCGGCCGGGCCCCGCACGTCCCGTCCTTCCCGCGCCCTTCCCGCCCTTCCCGTCCGCCCTTCCCGCCCGCCGGGCCGCGGGCCTGTTCCGCGCACTCCGTGCCGGCGGCCTAGGCCCAAAGGAGGGCGCCTGCCCGTCCCCGGCCGCTGGGCGTTCGGCGGATCGTCGGCGACGCTGGAGGCACACGGCGCTCGACCGGGGCGACGGGGCCGACGGGGCCGCGCGGATGTTCGAGCGGGAATCTCCGCAGGCCGCGGGATGTTGCCCAGTCCGCCGGACCGGACGATCCGGGCCGCGCCGGCCCGCCCCGAACCCACCCGGGTCGGAAACGCCGTGGCGGCCACTCGACGAAATGGTTAGCATCCCTAAATATGCCTGAGACTCACGGATCCACGGTGGAGCAATCCCCGAGCGGCCCACCGGCCCCCGGCCCGACGATGCCGGAGGTCTCCGCCAACGAGCCCGCCGCCGGGGCGGACGCCACCGACGCGCGCACCGAGCCCGCCGGCTGGCTGCGCCGCCTGGTCGGGTACAGCTGGCGGTCCCGCCGCAGCCTGCTGCTCGCCTTCGGGGCCTCGCTGCTCGGCATGGCCGTCACCGCTCTGGTGCCGCTGGTCACCAAGCTGATCATCGACGACGTCATCGTCGCCCACACCCGTTCGCTGGCCCCCTGGGCGGTGGTGCTGCTGCTGGCCGCCGTGGTGGTCTTCGGGTGCACCCAGGTCCGCCGCTACTACGGCGGCCGGCTCGCCCTCGACGTCCAGCACGACCTGCGCAGTGACCTGTTCCGCTCGCTCGGCCGACTCGACGGCCACCGCCAGGACCGGCTGGACACCGGCCAGGTGGTCGGGCGTGCGACCTCCGACCTCCAGCTGGTCAACGGCCTGCTCTCGATGGTGCCGATGATGACCGGTTACCTGCTGATGTTCGTCATGTCGCTGGTCGTGATGGTCTGGCTGTCCCCGCCGCTCACCCTGGTCGCCCTGGTCATGGCGCCCGCCCTGTGGTGGGTCTCCGCGTTCAGCCGCAAGCGCCTGTTCCCCGCCACCTGGGCCGCCCAGCAGGAGGCGGCCGCCGTCGCGGGCGTGGTGGACGGCGCGATCGGCGGCGTCCGGGTGGTCAAGGGCTTCGGCCAGGAGGCCCAGGAGCTGGACAAGCTGGAGCAGGCCTCCCACAACCTGTTCGCGGCCCGGCTGCGTTCGATCCGGCTCAACGCGCGCTACAACCCGGCGATGCAGGCCGTTCCGGCCCTCGCCCAGGTCGCCGTCCTGGCCTTCGGCGGCTGGCTGGCGGTGGAGGGCCAGGTTTCGCTCGGGACCTTCGTCGCCTTCTCGACCTACGTCGCGCAGATGACCGGCCCGGTGCGGATGCTGACCATGATCATCACAGTCGGCCAGCAGGCCCGGGCGGGCGTGGAACGCGTCCTGCAGCTGATCGACGAGCGCCCGCTGGTCCAGGAGCGCCCGGACGCGCTGACCCTGGACTTCACGCGGGGCGCCACCGCGCCGGACGGCCCCCGGCAGGACACCACCCTCGGGGGCGCCGCCCCGCACGACACCGCCGTCGGCCCCCGGAACCCCGACGTCGCCCTGGAGTTCGACCAGGTCGAGTTCCGCTACGACCCCGAGCACCCCGTCCCCGTCCTGCACGGCCTCAGCCTGCGGCTGGCCCCCGGCGAGACCCTCGCCGTGGTCGGCGCCTCCGGCTCCGGCAAGTCGACGGTGGCCCAGCTGGTGCCGCGCTTCTACGACCCGGCCGCCGGCAGCGTCCGGCTCTACGGCCACGACCTGCGCGACCTCACCCTGGACTCGGTCCGCGCCACCGTCGGCATCGTCCCCGAGGAGAGCTTCCTCTTCTCCGAGTCGGTCCGCACCAACATCGCCTACGGCCGTCCGGACGCCACGGACGAGCAGGTCGTCGCCGCCGCGCGCGCCGCCCAGGCCGACGAGTTCGTCCGCGCGCTCCCGGACGGGTACGAGACCAAGGTCGGCGAGCAGGGCCTGACCCTCTCCGGCGGCCAGCGCCAGCGGATCGCCCTGGCCCGGGCGATCCTCACCGACCCCCGGATCCTGCTGCTGGACGACGCCACCTCGGCGGTGGACCCGCAGGTCGAGGCGGAGATCCACGACGCGCTGCGCTCGGTGATGACCGGTCGCACCACGCTGCTGATCGCCCACCGGCGCTCGACCCTCCAGCTCGCCGACCGGATCGCCGTCCTGGACCACGGCCGGCTGCTGGACATCGGGACGCACGAGGAACTCGACGCCCGATGTCCCCGGTACCGGGCCCTGATCACCGACCCCGAGGCGGGCCGCACCGCCGAGCCCGCCTCCTCCGCGACACCGACCGGCACTCCGGTCGCGGCGCCCGCCGCAGCCCCGGCCGAACCGCAGGCCTCCCCGGCCACCGGGCAGACAGCCACCCCGGACCCGAACGCCCCCGGCCTCCCCGGCCCCGCCCTGGCCACCCCGGCCCTGGCCAAGGCCGCCCGCACCGCCGACGCCGACCTGCTCGCCCAGGTCGCGTCCCTGCCGCCCGCCACCGACACCCCGGCCGTCCCGCGCGCCGAGGCCGAGGCCGGTGACCCCGACTTCGCCCTGAGCCGCCTGCTGCGCCCCTTCCGGGTCCCGCTGCTGATCGCCCTCCTGCTGGTCGCCCTGGACGCGGCGGCCGGCCTGGTCCTGCCGGTGCTGATCCGGCACGGCATCGACGAGGGCGTCCGCAAGGGCCTGATGTCCGGCGTCGCGGTGGCCGCGCTCACCGCGCTGGTCGTGGTGCTGCTGGACTGGGTGGTGCAGGGCGCCGAGAACCGGATCAGCGGACGCACCGGCGAGCGGGTCCTCTACACGCTCCGGCTCAAGATCTTCGCCCACCTCAACCGGCTCGGCCTGGACTACTACGAGCGCGAGCTGACCGGGCGGATCATGACCCGGATGACCACCGACCTGGACTCGTTGACGTCCTTCCTGCAGACCGGCATGGTCACCGCCGTGGTCAGCCTGCTGACCTTCGCCGGGATCTTCGCGGCCCTGCTGATCATCGACGCCGGCCTGGCCCTGGTGGTCTTCGCCGTGCTGCCGCTGCTGGTGATCGCGACCCTGGTGTTCCGCAGGAAGTCCAAGGACCAGTACGAGCGCTCCCGCGACCTGATCAGCACCGTCAACGCCGACCTGCAGGAGAACGTGGCCGGCATGCGGATCGTCCAGGCCTTCCGCCGCCTGGACACCAACACCGACCGCTTCGTGGCCCGCGGCGTCGCCTACCGCGAGGCCCGGGTCCGCGCGCAGCTGTACATCTCGCTGTACTTCCCGTTCGTCCAGTTCCTCTCCAGCGTGGCCGCCGCGCTGGTGCTGATCGTCGGCGCCGCCCGGGTCGACGCCGGGACGCTGACGGTCGGCGCGCTGGTCGCCTACCTGCTCTACATCGACCTGTTCTTCGCGCCGGTCAACCAGCTGTCCCAGGTCTTCGACGGCTACCAGCAGGCCTCGGTGGGCCTCGGCCGGATCCGCGAGCTGCTGCGCACCCCGACCACGACGGCCGCGGCGGCCGACCCGGTCCCGGTGCCCGAGGGGCTGCGCGGCGAGATCGACTTCGAGGGGGTCGGCTTCGCCTACAACGGTGGCGCGGACGGCGCCCCGACCGTGCTGACCGACGTGAACCTGCACATCCCGGCCGGGCAGACGGTGGCGCTGGTCGGCGAGACCGGCGCCGGGAAGTCGACGCTGGTGAAGCTGGTCGCCCGGTTCTACGACGCGACCGAGGGCACCGTCCGGGTGGACGGGGTCGACCTCACCCGCTACGACCTGGCGCAGTACCGCCACCGCCTGGGCGTGGTGCCGCAGGAGGCCTACCTGTTCGCGGGCACGGTCCGCGAGGCGATCGCGTACGGGCGGCCGGGCGCCTCGGCGGCGGAGGTGGAGGCGGCGGCCCGGGCGGTCGGCGCGCACGACATGATCGTCCGGCTGTCGGGCGGCTACGACCACGAGGTGGCCGGCCGTGGCCGCAACCTCTCGGCGGGCCAGCGTCAGCTGATCGCCCTGGCCCGGGCCGAACTGGTCGACCCGGACGTGCTGCTGCTCGACGAGGCCACCGCGGCGCTCGACCTGGCCACCGAGGCGGCGGTCAACCACGCCGCGGACCGGCTCAGCGGCGGTCGCACCACCCTGGTCATCGCCCACCGCCTGACCACCGCCGAACGCGCCGACCGGGTGATCGTGCTGGACCACGGCCGGGTGGTCGAGGACGGCACTCACACCGAACTGCTCGCCCGGGGCGGCACGTACGCCCGGCTCTGGCAGGCGTTCATCGCGGACGGCCACCCGGCGGCCGAGACCGTTCCCGCCGGGTAGCGGGCAGCCGACCCGTCCCGGCGGGCAGCCGACCCGTCCCGGCGGGCAGCCGCGCCGTCCCGGCGGGCAGCCGCGCCGTCCCGGCGGGCAGCCGCGCCGGGTGGGCGGCCCGACCGCGAGCCCCGCACCGCTTCCGGAGGCGCCCCGTTCGGAAGTTGCCCGGCGGCCCGTCCCGCGACGGCCGTCAGACGGCGATGAGCGAGGTCAGCAGCCCCGACGGGTCGATCCCGTGCGGCAGCTCGCTCACCTGTCCGTCGCCCACCTCGACCACCCGCCAGCCGGAGCCGTCGGCCCGGCTGGCGAGGTCGGTGGTGACGAAGCGGCAGCCGAGCGCCCGGACCAGCGCCCGGACCTCGGTGAGGTCGGGCTCGACGCTCTGGTGCGGGGCGTCCGGGTGCGGTCCGACCAGGACCGGCCGGCCGTCCAGCCACCACACCCGGGCCTCCACGGCCCGCCCGCCCGCACCCGGCCCGTCGTTCCCGGTGCCCTCTGCGCTGCCACGGTTGCCCTCCACACCGCCGTCGACGCGTTCGAACTCCTCGAACCGCCGCAGCACCACCCCGCCGGCCAGGAACTCGCCCTGCAGCTCGACGAACCGCTCCACCACCCGTCCGACGGCCGCCAGGTCGGCCAACTCGGCTACGTAGCAGGCCTCGTGCCACTCGTGCTTGCGTGACTTCACGTAGTCCTTGACGATCGCCGGACCGCTCCCGCCGAGCCGGGCCGCGGCCGCCGCCAGTTCCTCCGGCCCGGGCGCCACCGGTCCGTCGGACGGGATCCACACGCTGTCCGGGGTCGCCCCCTCGAACACGCCGTACCAGCCCGGCAGTTCGTGCGCCGCCGCGTAACCGGGCGCGCTGGTGAGCAGGTTGCCGCCGCGCGCGGTGAGCGCGACGGCGAAGTCCGCGTAGCGGGCGGAGGGGAGCATCCAGCCCCGGTACCAGAGCGGGCCGCTGTCCTGCGGCACCCACCGGACCGCCTCCCCGGCCCGTCCGGCGAGCAGCGCGTCGTGGTCGACCAGGTGGTGTTCCCCGCCCGACTCCCGCAGCAGCCGGGCCTCCCAGGCGAAGTGCGGATCGGGCCGACGCGGGTTGAGGGGATCGGCGGGGAGGATGATCGCGGGTACGGACATGGCCGTCAGGGTACGGCGGGTGGGCGGGCGGACAGGTCCGGCGCCCGCGCCGGGCGGCGCGGAACGCCCGGTCGCCGGACCGGACGGACGAATCCGCTCGACGCCCCCGACGGCCGCTGCGAGAGTGATCCGATGCGAAATCCGATGCGCGGTCTGCTGAGCCCCCGCAAACGCGTGCCCCGCCAGGCCGCCCGTACGGTGGTCCTGGACGGGGATGGCTCGGTGTTCCTGTTCCGTTCGAAGAACGACGAGGTCGGCGTCCACTGGACCCCGCCCGGCGGAGGCCTGGAGGCGGGCGAGTCCCCGTGGGAGGGCGCGCGGCGCGAACTGTGGGAGGAGACCGGCTGGACCGACCTCGAACCCGGCCCGCTGCTCTGCACCTGGGAACACGACTTCACCTGGCACGGCACCCCGGTCCGCCAGCACGAGCACGTCTACCTCACCGGCGGACCGCACCGCGGCCCGGTCGGCGACGTCAGCGCCGTGCACGCCGTCGACCGGATCCTCGACTGGCGCTGGTGGACCCCGGCCGACCTCGCCGACGAGAACGCCGACGCGCTCTGGCCGCCCCGGCTTCCGGAACTGCTGGACGCCGTCCGCTCCGGCTGGGCAGCGGACGGGAACCCTCCCGTGCCCGTCGACCTCGGGTACGTCCCGAACGCCCCGGTGGTCCGCTGACCTCCGGCGGCGGGCACCGGCCCGGGCCCGAGACGTGCCCGCCGACCGTCCCGAGACGGGACGAGCCCGGGCCGGGCCGGGCCGGGCAGAGCCTAGGGCCGCCCGCCGCGTCGACCCCGTGCGGCCGGGCAGGGCTCCCAGCCGTGCAGTTCCAGCTCCCGGTCGTGCAGCGCGCCGGGGTTCATCAACACCGTCAGCCTGGTGCCGGCGAGCTGCTCGATGCCGAGCCCGGTCGCGGAGAGCAGCTGCTCGGTCGACACCGAGACGGCGATGGCGGGGCGCCAGGAGGGCAACACCACCAGGCTGGTGCCGCGACCGACCCGGATCGGTTCGGCCACCACCCGGACCGGCATCCGCTCCCCGGGCCGGCCGACGGCCTCGGGCTGGCCGGGGCTGCCGCCGATCAGGATGCCGAGCGGCGGTTCGGCGTGCGGGGCATCGGCGGGTGGGGCGCCGGTGCCCGGGGCGGTCGCGTCCCCGGCGCCGAACGGCGCCCGGTCCGCCACCGTGCCCGCCGCTTCGGCGGGTTGACCCGTCCACGGGGAGGCCGCACGCAGGGGCGCCCCGGCCGGGCCGGTCGCGGCCGTCTCCCGTGCGGTCGCCCCCTGCCTGTCCGGGGCGGTCAGCGGGTGCATCCGCCGCAGCCGGCGCGAGGGCGACGGCCGCCGGTACGCCGGGGGCCACAGGTCATCGCGCGCCGGACGCTGCGCCGACGCGGCGACACCGTCCTGCGGCCCCGACGGCTGCGCGGAGACCGACGGGAACCGGACGAACCCGACCTCTCCCGTGGTCCCGAGCTCGCCCCGGGCCCGGATCTCCGGCTCCGCGCCGTCCACTGCTCCGGTCGCGGTCGCGGTCGCGGTCGCGGTCGCGGTCTCGGGGTCGTGAACCGGGGCGGCCGCGGGCGTGGGCGTGGGCGCGGCGGTCCGGTCTCCGGTCGCCTCGCCGAGCAGCACCCGAACCTCGGCGACCGGTCGACGGCACGCCGCCGCCAGCTCGGCGATCGAACGGCCCTGGGCGCGTGCGGCCCGCAGCCGCTCGGCGAACGCCGAGCGCAGGCGTGCCGCGCTCGGATCGCCGTCCGTGGACGTGGGGGCTGTCGTGGTGGCCGTCGCCGGAACGGCGGGCACGTACGCGTCGTCCCGGCTGCGCGGCCGGGGCACCGAGTCGAGGCGGTAGGCGGAGCCCTGACGGACCGCCCCCTCGGAGGGTCCGGCGGTGACTGCGCCGCCCTCGGTGACGGTCGCGATCGAGCACGTCGGACCGGTTGCGGCGGCCGCTCCGGGCACGGCGGCCGGGGGTGAGGACCCGGCGTCGTCCCCGGGCGGGCCGGGCAGGGACGGGTCGGTTGCGGTGGGGTGGAGCGAGGTCATCGGCGGGCCCTTCGGGGGACGGTCCCGACGATCCTCCCGCACGGCGCGACCAGCTCCAAGCGCCGGACCCGGCGGTGGGCGAGAGAGGCCCGCGGAGATCACCGGGAGACCGTCCGCGGACCACTGCGGGACCGCCGAAGCGTCGCGGCCCGTCTTCCGCCCCCTGCCGGCGGCGCCCGGTCAGTTCGCGGGTGCGACGAACCCCTTGAGGTCGGAGAGCACCGCGTTCGCCGCCATGACGCCGAGCCCGAGGAACCAGGTCTCGTCCGAAACCGGCCGGGCCTGACCGGACTTGACCGCTCCGAGGGTCTTCCAGAGCGCCCCGCCCAGCACCGCGTCCTGGTTGGTCGAGCTGGGGCTGCCGTACACGCCGTAGAAGATCCAGTCGGCCTCGGCCTTGTCGATCTGCTCCGGGCTGACCTCCACCGCGAGCTCCTTGACCTGTTCGATCGTGGGCTGCGGCAGCGGTACGTCGGTGAGGATGGTGCCGATGAAGGAGAGTTCGGCGTAGAGCCGGGTGCGGTCCGGCATGAAGCGCAGCGGCGTGATGGTGGGCCGCTTGTCGCCGAGCCCGGCGCCGATCGCGGTGGCCGCCGCCCGGTACGCGTCGAGCTGCGCCCGGGCCTCGGCCTCCAGGCCGAACGGGCTCGCGTTGAGCAGGAAGTTCTCCTTCCAGGGGTAGCCGGGGCGCAGGGAGAAGACGGTCGGCGCGATCTTGGACAGCTGCGCGTACTGGTCCTGGGCGCGCAGCCGGCTGCCGAGGATCAGGTCCGGCTTGAGCGCCGCGATCGCCTCCAGGTTGAGGCTGTTGATGGTGCCGACGGCGGCCGGGGTGCCGGCCTTGTCCTTGAGGTAGGAGGGCATGGATTCGGAACCGTCGGTGTGGACGACGCCGACCGGCTGGATGCCGAGCGAGACGACGTTGTCGAGTTCGCCGGTGTCCAGCACCACGACCCGGGTGGGCCTCGCCGGGATGACGGTCTCGCCCATCGCGTGCCTGACGGTGCGCGGGTAGACGCCGGGGGCGGCGTCGGTGCCGAAGGCCTTCATCTTCTCGATCACCGTGGCGTAGTCGTCGCCGCCCTGCTTGACCGACTTCTGGTCGGGCGTGGACCCGCCACTCGCAGCCGATCCGCCGGAGCTGCCCGATCCGCCCGATCCGCCCGCTCCGCCCGCTCCGCCGCAGGCGGTGAGCAGGCCGCCGAGGCCGAGCACCGCTCCGCCGGCGATCCCGGCAGTGAGGAACCTGCGACGGCTGGGGGTGCGGGGGGCGAGGGCCAGGTCGTCGGGGGTGGGGGCCACGCGACGCTCCTTCACGGTCGAGTCGGATCGAAGTTAGGTGAGGCAAACCTATCTTGACGTCGACCGAGTGCTCCCGTCGGGGGAGGCCCGGAGGGGACCCGGGGGCCCAGGGGGGCTCAGGGGGGCTCGGGGGGGCTCGGGGGAAAGCAAAGGTCATCGACAGTGCATAAAATCACCAAGAGTTGGTCTATTCAACATTCCGTGTCCGCACTTAGAGTGCGCTGGTGTTTGATCAGCAGCTCTCAGAGCACACGAGCAGCGGCCGGGCAATGGCGCCCGGAGCTCCGCAGGGTGCCCCGGTCAGTGGCACCAGTGGTGGAGTCCCCGCCCCGGGGACGGCTGGGGGAGCGGGGGACAAGGGCCTACGGGGCGGTTCCGTGGGCCTGCTGGGCAGTGCGGTGCTGGGCGTCTCGACCGTCGCCCCGGTCTACTGCCTGACCGCGACGCTCGGCCCGACCGTCACCGCGGTCGGCGTCCGGATGCCCGCGGTGTTCCTGGCGGGCTTCCTGCCGATGCTGCTCGTCGCGTTCGCCTACAAGGAACTGAACAAGGACTTCCCGGACTGCGGAACGTCCTTCACCTGGACGGTCAAGGCCTTCGGCCCCCGGGTCGGCTGGATCGCCGGCTGGGGACTGACCGTCGCGACCATCATCGTGCTCTCCAACCTGGCCGGGGTGGCGACCGACTTCCTCTACCTGATGCTCGGCGAGATGACCGGCAGCGACCGGGTCGCCGGCCTCGACGGGAACCAGGCCGTCCACCTGCTGACCGTGGTCCTGCTGATCGCCGGCGCCACCGCGATGAGCTACCGGGGGATGACCGCCACCAAGTGGTTCCAGTACGGCCTGGTGGGACTCCAGCTGGCCGTGCTGCTGCTCTTCTCGGGGATCGCCGTCGGCAAGGCCACCGCCGGCGACCTGCCCGACTCGATCGGCTTCTCCTTCTCCTGGCTCGACCCGTTCCAGGTCGGCTCGTTCAGCGCGTTCACGGCCGGGCTGTCGCTGTCGATCTTCATGTACTGGGGCTGGGACACCTGCCTGACCATGAACGAGGAGACCCTCGGCAGTGCCAAGACCCCTGGCCGCGCCGCGATGGTCACCATGGTCGCCCTGGTCGGCTCGTACCTGCTGGTCGCGATCGCCGCCCAGATGTTCGCGGGCGTCGGCACCACCGGCAGCGGCCTCGGCAACCCGGGGACCGCCGACAACGTCTTCGCCGCGCTCGCCCGCCCGGTGCTCGGATCGCCATGGAGCATCCTGCTCTTCCTGGCCGTGGTGGCCAGCGCGGCCGCCAGCCTGCAGACCACCTTCATCCCGGTGGCCCGGACCCTGCTCGCGATGAGCGCCTACCGCGCCGTGCCGCCGCGCTTCGGCGCCGTCCACCCGCGCTTCCGCACCCCCGGCTACGCCACCGTCGCGGCTGGCGTCGCCACCGCCGTCTTCTACGTCGGCATGAGCCTGATCAGCGAGAACGTCGTCCAGGACACCATCCTGGCGCTCGGTCTGATGATCTGCTTCTACTACGCGCTGACCGCCTTCGCCTGCGTCTGGTACTTCCGCCACTCGCTGCGCACCGGCCTGCGCGACCTGGTGCTCAAGGGCATCGCCCCGTTCCTGGGCGGCGTGCTGCTCAGCGGGGTCTTCCTGCAGACCCTCACCGACGCCTGGGCCCCCGACTACGGCAGCGGCGCCGTCCTCGGCATCGGCTCGGTGTTCGTCATCGGCGTCGGCATCCTGCTGCTCGGCGCCGTGCTGATGACCTGCTACGCCCTGGTGCGGCCGGAGTTCTTCCGGGGCGAGACGCTGCGCAAGGAAACCCCCGCGCTGGTGGCGGACTGACGCTACGCTTGGGCCCATGAAGCGCTTCGTGGGCCTGAACTGGTGGCCGTCCTAGGACGGCCACCAGCACTCGCCTGACCAGGGCCGTCCGGGATGGATGGCCCTGTTGTGTTTCCCGCTCCCGCGGGACGGGCCCCTCGCCCGGACGGCCGCCACCACCGCCGTACCGAGGAGAAACCCGTGACCGCCGAGACCGTCGCCACCGCCACCGACCTTGCTGCCGCTGCCACCACCGGCCCCGCGTCCGCCACCACCGGCCCAGCGTCCGCGCCCGACCTCATCGACGACCCGACCGCCCACCGCGTCCTCACCGGGGACCGCCCCACCGGCCCGCTCCACCTCGGCCACTACTTCGGGACCCTGCGCAACCGCGTCCGGCTGCAGGACCAGGGCGTCGGGATGTTCGTCGTGGTCGCCGACTACCAGGTCATCACCGACCGCGACATCGCCGACCGGCTCGCCGAGCACACCGAGGGCCTCGTCCTCGACTACCTCGCGGCCGGTCTCGACCCCGAACGGGCCACGATCTTCGCGCACAGCGCCGTCCCCGCCCTCAACCAACTGCTGCTGCCCCTCCTCAGCCTGGTCAGCGTCGCCGAGCTGAACCGCAACCCCACCGTCAAGGACGAGATCGCGCACTCCCGCCAGTCCGCCGTCAACGGGCTGATGTTCACCTACCCCGTCCACCAGGCCGCCGACATCCTCTTCTGCAAGGCCGACCTCGTCCCCGTCGGCCAGGACCAGCTGCCCCACCTCGAAGTCGCCCGCACCGTCGCCCGACGCTTCAACGAGCGCTACCCGCACGCCGACGGCAGCGCCGTCTTCCCCCGCCCGCAGGCGCTGCTGTCCGACGCTCCCATGCTGCTCGGCACCGACGGCGGCAAGATGAGCAAGAGCCGAGGCAACGCCATCGCCCTCGGCGCCGGCGAGGACGAGACCGCGCAGATCATCCGCGGCGCCAGGACGGACGCCGACCGCCACATCGACTACGACCCGGTCCGCCGCCCCGACGTGGCCAACCTCGTCCTGCTCGCCGCGCTCTGCCAGGACCGCGCCCCCGAAGCCGTCGCCGAGGAGATCGGTGCCGGCGGGGCCGCCGCGCTCAAGCGCGTCGTCATCGACTCCGTCAACGAGCACCTCCGCCCGTTGCGCGCCCGCCGTGCCGAACTCGCCGCCGACCGCGGCCACCTGCGGCAGGTCCTGCGCGACGGCGCCGAGCGCGCCAACGCCGTCGCCGACGCCACCCTGACGGAGGTGAGGGACGTGATGGGCGCCGTGATCTGAGGAGCACTCACCCCGGCGAGGCCCCGCCGGACCGGGCCGGACCGCACGCAGACCCCGCCCCGCCCCGGAGACATCGGCCGGTTGACACGGGGCATATCGTCACCGGGCGGCCGCGACCACACCGCGGCCGCCCGCACCCCGCTCCCGCGCCCGAAAGGCGGCCCGGCCCATGGACCAGCACCCGACCACACCCGGCCATGGGCTGACCCGCCCGCCGCACCTGCGCCCCGGCGACCACATCGCCGTCGTCGCCACCAGCGGCCCGATCGAACCCGAACGCCTCACCGCCGGCTGCGCGATCCTCCGCTCCTGGGGCTTGCGCGTCACCGTCGCCCCGCATGTCCTCGACACCCACCCCGCCCTCGGCTACCTCGCCGGCACCGACGCCGACCGCGCCGCCGACCTCCAGTACGCCTGGCTCGACCCCACCGTCGACGCCGTCATCTGCGCCCGCGGCGGCTACGGCGTGCACCGCATGGTCGACCTGATCGACTGGACGGCGATGCGCGCCGCCGCACCCAAACCCTTCATCGGCTTCAGCGACGTCAGCTCCCTGCACGAGGCCTTCGCCCAGCGCCTCGGCCTCGCCACGTTGTACGGGCCGCTGGCCGCCGGGGCCTCCTTCATCTCCGACGGGCCCACCGCCGAGCACCTGCGCCGCACCCTCTTCGACCCCGCCGCCACCACGGTCCTCACGTCGCCCACCGCCGCCCCACTCGTCGGCGGCCGGGCGCGCGGCATCACCGCCGGAGGATGCACCCACGTCCTCGCCGCGGAGCGCGGCACTCCCGCCGCCCGGCCCTCGTTCGCGGGCAGCATCCTGGTGCTCGAAGACGTGAACGAACACCCCTACCAGCTCGACCGCCTCCTCACCCAGTTCCTGCGCTCCGGCGCCCTCGACGGCGTGGCCGGCATCGCCCTCGGCTCCTGGGAGGGCTGTGGACGGCCCGACCGGGTCCGCGAGGTGATGCTCGACCGGCTCGGCGGGCTCGGCATACCGGTGCTCTGGGAGCTGGGCTTCGGACACTGCCCGTCCACCCTCACCGTCCCGCTGGGCGTCCCCGCCGTGCTCGACGCCGACGCCGGCACGCTCACCCTCGACCTGCCCGCACTGGCCGAACGGCCCCACTGAGCGAACGGCCCCACTGAGCGAAGGGCTGCTCCGGCCGTCGGGTGACCGAAGGCCCCGCTTCGCGAACCCCCGGTGAGTAGGGTGCGGCCATGAACGAGGACCGTCTCACCGCCCTAGCCCTCGGCTTCCTCCGCGGCCCGGGCAGCAACGCCCGTACGATCCTCGGACTTGCCGGCCCGCCCGGCGCCGGCAAGTCCACCCTGGCCCGCCGCCTGGTCGCCGAGGTCGAGCGCGCCGAAGGACCCGGCACCGCCGCCTACGTTCCGCTCGACGGCTTCCACCTCTCCGGAGCCCAGCTCGACCGCCTCGGCCTGACCCACCGCAAGGGCGCCCCGGCCACCTTCGACGCCCACGGCTACGTCGCCCTGCTGCGCCGCATCGCCGCCGACCGCTTCCAGGACATCTACGTCCCGGACTTCGACCGCACCCTGGACGAACCGGTCGCCGCCCGACACGTGGTCCGCCCGCACACCCGCCTCGTCCTCACCGAGGGCAACTACCTCGCCTCCTCCGACACCCCCTGGCCGGACGCTCGCCGACTGCTGCGCGAACTCTGGTACGTCCACACCGACGACGCCGTCCGCGAGGAGCGCCTACTCGGCCGCCACCGCGACGGCGGCCGTGACGAAGCCACCGCCCGCCACTGGGTCACCGGCAACGACCACCCCAACGGCGAGTACGTGAAGCCGGGCCGGGCCGTCTGCACCCGGACCGTTCCCGGGGCCGGTTTGCCTCCGGCACCGGACAGGGGTAGTGTTTCCTAGTCGCTCGACAGGGAGCACCGGACACGCATCAGCGCGGACGGTCCCGGGGCGGCCAATCCTCTGAAACGCCACTTCCCAGGTTCGGGCTGGGTTGCGTTCGCATTTCTGCGTCGCGGCTCGGTTCCTGTTTGGCGTGTTCGTTTTATCGGATTGCGGCGGATTCGCTTTTCGGAGTACGGATCGGCTAGAGTTTGAAACGTCGGACAGGGCGTCAAGCCCCGGAAGACACCGGCGAGTTGGATGAACGAAGCCCCGGAAACGGAGCGGAAAACATCTGATAAGCTGGAAACACGAAAGAACGAAGCCCGGAGGGCCTGCTGGAAGGCAGTCCGAAGGAAGCGTCCGTTCCTTGAGAACTCAACAGCGTGCCAAAAGTCAACGCCAGATATGTTGACATCCCCGGCCTCAGGATTTCCTGGGGTTGGAGATTCCTTTTGAAACAAACACTAGCGAGGACGCAGTGCGCGGGA